>SCUZ01000086.1 GCA_004322535.1 Rugosibacter sp. | reverse complement strand
AACCTTGTAGTCGATCGGTTTCAGGAATCCGCGCGACGATACGTAGCCAATGACCACCGGAATCCAGAGTACTGCAGTGAGAAGAGCGACAAACAAGAGATAAAAGAGTTCGGTCGTCATACGTACCTCCTAATTCATTGATTGGACTTCAGGAAAAGAATACTAGCATGTCGACTGCAGTCTAACGACACTGTAGAAAAATGCTATTCATACCGCATTTTGCTGTGAACATGAGTGCGTAAGTAGCGACGGCACGCGCAGCTAATCACGGATGGTTTCAGCCGTTGGGCGCGGACGCTACAGGAACGACGGGGTTATTGGCGTGCGGTAGTGGCGATAGCTGCCAAGAACGCACGGCTGGCGGGGTCGGTGTTGCGCTACGGCGAGGACTTTCGTCGTTACCCGTGTGCGGTGTGAGACCAAGTCAAAGGCGTCTTCAGAGAAAACCGTAGCAACAAGGAAAGGATAAACGTGCCGCCGGAGGGCGGCCAGGATTCACCGATGCAATGCATGCGTTGATGTGAAGCGGGTTGGACCCGCGCCGGGTGTGCCTGTTTAGCTCTAGGGGAGATGTCGATTCCCGACTAACGATTGAGGTCCCGGCGCGCGTCTTTCATCAGGGTCCGGGCATCTTGCCCCACATGACCGGTTGTCGTTTCGCAGTCCTCCGTCTTCTCGTTCAACGAAAGCAGTCAGTCGACAACAACCAGGAATGCAGATCATGAAAAACTGAAATTCAAAAAACGCTTGCCTTTATTGGGGAAGCCCTTGTAGTGGAATTAAGCGGGCGCGAGGATAGCCATTACGTACAGGCCTTTTCAATAAACCCAAGTGACATATATAGCCGAGTAACTAGATCTTCTGCCTCCGCACGAAGCTCTTTAAGTTCGGCATCGTCGATGTAGTCGTTGGTTGTCTCAGAGGAAATTGCCATTTCAATGAGTAGCTCGCCAGTACGGCCGTGCTAGAACACCTGAGCTTGCATAGGGTTATGAGCGATCGTGTTTCGTTTGTCTGCCATGCGATAGGCCGCTTCTAAGCATGCGATAACCTCGTCATTCTGTGCCTGTAACTTTCTAAGAGCGGTCAATATTCCTTCGACGCGCGGCTTAAAAAGTGGGGCTTTGCCATTGCAATGATCTCTCCAAAGTCGATGTGTGATTACTTCAACATCGCCAAATGCAAGTATGAACCCGCCAACAAGCTCGCGCCATTTAGATTGCTCGATTTCAAATTCAGAGAGGCTCATGATGTTGTTGGCTAACGTGGAAGTGAGCGGCCTGCGCGGCTTTTCGCGCAGGTCCGCTCGACTGAAAGGTTAGCCATCGCGTTATGCACCATGTTGCACCTTAGCGATGTGTTGCTTAAAGAAGCGAAGGCGCGACTTGAGGCCAGAGCGATGCGGCCATGCAAAGAGGAATTGGCGTAGGTCGGGATAAATCAACTCATCGAGCGCCTCGATGCCGAAATATGTTTCGTTCTGCTCAATGAGGCAAAAGACATCGACGAGCTCTTGATTCACCAGCGATATGATTTGTTTTGCGTCTGCCTCCTTGATTCGCGCGGGCCTTGATATCCGACCTGTTGTATCTATGCGCTTTCCCACCTTTTCTAGGCCGACATAGATTGCCTGTTGTTTCTTCTGCTCAAGCTTCTTGCTCTTGATGAAGCGAACTAGCCGAGGTGAGAAGTCAAACTCCTCCCGCGCTACAAAGGCATATTGCTTTTCGGTGTGGGAGTAAAGCAGCCACAGCCATTCTTGCTCAAAGGCGGGATCACCAAACCCCTCGTTCGTGATGGCTGAGTAGTAGACATGGTCAATCCACTTGGCCTTCGCAAACTCTTCAAGAGCAAGCACGGCAATGTGGAAGGACGATGGAAATGAACCCGCCCTGTACAGAAAAATGGAATCCGCATGTAGCCGGATGGCGTTCTTGAGCGACTCCTCTGCGAGGCGCTTGTACTTATAAGTGGACAGGCCCTTCGGCTCGGACATGAGATGGCTAACGTGGAGGTGATCGGCGCTGCGCGGCTTCATCGCGCAGCGTCCGGCGACCGAAGAGAGCGCGGTCGACCGCAGGGTTATGCATGAGAGCTACCACGTGGCAACCGGCAGCCCTCGGTATTGCACCGTAAAAGAATGCTATGTAGCCGAGAGATTTCATCGACGATTGGCAGGATTTTGTAGCGGGTGCCAAGGATCGCAAACGTACCGATGTCAACAAAGTACGCGCGAAAGACATGTTGAGGCACTTCAAACTGCTCCGGAACGTGGCCCACATAGCTTGGGATGATGTGACCAATGATCAGCTTAGAAAGATAGTGGTCAAGCCTCTCGTCGAAGTGCTCCATGCAGTTGCGAAGTTCGCGGTCTTTTAACGGACTTTCGTCGGTAACTGAGAATGCCTGGCACAACTGCTCAGCCCGCCTTTTGTGTTCTTGGTTCTTGCCGTCTCGTGCGGGCCAGAGGTATCTTGAAAGTGCCGCCGCTCTCGCAATGAGGTTCTGCAAAGAATTGAGTATTTCTTCAGTTGTGCAATCCATCTGAGTATCTTCGTGGATATCGCTATCAAGCATACGAAGGCACTCAGAAACCCTCTCCCACGACACGATAGCGGACTGCGTATTGAGGAGCATTGAATCAATATAGAACGCCTCATAGAACGGCAAAATTCCATATTGGTCAGGCCCACTCACCACTGGCGCCCCTATTCGGTTCTCATGCATAACGTGGAGTTGAGGCGCCTGCGCGGCTTTTCGCGCAGGTCGCCTCGAACGTAGTGTTAGGTCTCGGACCCATCGCGAGCCTCGATTGCCTTCCGTGCACCTTCTGGCAGGCTTGAGTACATAGCCTGAATGTGCTTCGGCCTGGAAATTCTGTCTTCAATAATGAAATTCATCATGCCGAATAAATTATGGGCAATCTCAGGTGTGTCGTTGATTTCTATTTCGCCAGGGTGAACCGCATTGTTGCCAACGACTCGGCAAAAATCGAGGGCTTGTTGTACCTGGACGGGGAGCCCCTTTTCAACAAGGCTGCCAATATCGTCGTTGATGTTCTTACCCTTTTCACCAAGAACCGCCATGAGCTTCTGTAACGACAAACGAAGAAGCGCCGATGCGGCTCGCGGAGAACGGGAAACGATGCTCCTTGCTTCATCATAATCTTCACGGCACTCGTTGGGCATATCTACGTGTGCAGGGGGAACCGGTGCTTCGGCCGGGACAAGCATGCGCCCTTCGTACCAAATTGACCACTTTCCACAATGTCCGCAGATGCAATACTTCAAGTATTGGTGATAGGAGCTACCACCGTTCGATTCCCTGTACAGAAAATTGGCCCAGTGCTGCGCGGAATACACCCCGCAATGGATGCAGTGGAACTGCCTTTCCTGGTGCTTCGGTGGATAGTATTTATGCATACGTTCTCCGAGACCTAACGTCTGACATAACCGGCGCTGCGTGGCCTCATCGCGCAGCGTCCGTGTTGATGGATGGGTTGGGGAGCATTTAACCTACGCTCGCAATCTCACGCCAGAATTGAACGGCCGTCGGGATTCGAGCGACTGCATGGCGACGTAGTGCCTTTGCGACGACTGAAGCATATTTCGACGGCAGTTTCTCGGCGGTCTGTCTTGGCACGCCAGCAGCAATTTCATCACGGGTAAATGACGGCGAGTAACCAAGAAGTAACGCGAGAAGTAGCAACCCGACGTGATAGACGTCCAACGTTCGATCAACTGGCCCAAACTCGGCAGGGTCAATCGCTTCGGGCGGCAGCATCCACTGAGCCAAGAGTGTGTTGAATATCTCGATGTCAGATTCAAGTCGACTAATACCGAGGTCACCGACCTTAAAGGACCAAACCGCATCTTTGGATGGAACCATGCGATCAATTGTCTGTGAAACGAACACATTGCCAGCGTGAATATCTTTGTGAACGTAACCGTTGACGTGCATGTACTCCAATCCCTGAAGGATGTCCCGTGCGACGTAAGGCAGCCATACATCTCCGTTTCCTCCCGGCAAGTTGATGATGGAATCAAGCGTCATTGAGCATCGTTCAATAACAAGATAGAACGTGTCATCACATTCGAACGCTGCGTAGACGTGCGTGATGTTTGGATGCCGCAGGTCGAGAAGCTTGCGTAGCTCTTGCAGCCAGTTCTCACGCACCTCGTCGTAGGTTTGATTTCTGGGAACTAGAACCTTTGCTACCAGCTGGTTACTCCACTCGTCTTGACACTCGAATACCTCGCCAAATGAACCGTTACCGAGTTTCTCGCCAATGAAGTAGTACTTGCCATCTACAAGAATGGACTGGCCGCGTGTTGGCGGTTTGAAAGTTTTTGGCGAAGTTTGCGACGACTCACTCGGCATCATGCGCCCCAACGTGAAGTAGACACACGAATCGGTGTATATTTTGACCACAGCAGGTGTCTAACTTGGTTCATCTTGATTTATCTAACTGAAAAATCAACTATATTTTGATTGTATTCTGAAAATGCCGACTCAAGACACCCCGGTGATCAACTCGCCACCCAAACTGCTGGACCAGGTGCGCGACAAGCTGCGGGTGAAACATTCCAGCATCCGTACTGAAAGTGTTTATGTCGATTGGATTAAACGCCATATTCGGTTTCATGACAAGTCGCACTCGGAAACTACTGAGCTGTGTCAAGCTGCCGGGCTTGGACAACCACTTGCTTGACCAGGCTTCAAGCAATCGGTGCCGATGCTGCCCAGCGTTGGATAATCTGCGCGAGTTGGGGCAGACCTTCCTCGATGGCGGCAGGGCCTGGCGAGAGGATGCGGGCGGATTTGATTTCATGTAGCTGGCCTGCGGCAAGCGCGGGAAAATCATCCCCTGCAAACCGTGCGGCAAAACGCGCTGGTTGAAACTTTTTGCCACACCATGAGGCGAAAACGATGTCTGGTCGCCGTCTCACCAGCACCGACTTTTCCGCAATGATGCGCTCTTTCGCGCTGCGCTTTTGCGCAAGCTCGGCAAAGATGTCATCGCCACCGGCGATGGTGATGAGCTCGGAAACCCACTGAATGCCGCTGATCATCGGTTCATCCCATTCTTCAAAATACACTCGTGGGCGGCGCGGTAGCGTGGCGGCAGCAGCACGCACGGCGGCGATCTGCGCTTCGAGCTTTGCCACCAGTTGCGCTGCGCGATCCTGTGCGCCGACCAAGTTGCCGACTGTGGCGATCATGGCCAAAATCTCGGCCACGCTGCGCTGATCAAAGTGATGCACAGCAATGCCCGCCTTCACTAGATCGCGGCAAATATCACTTTGCAAATCAGAAAACGCCAGCACCAGATCGGGTTTCACAGCCAGAATCCTGTCGATGCGTGCGGTTGAAAAACCGCTGATCTTCGGCTTCTCCTTGCGCGCCCGCGCAGGCCGCGTGGTAAAGCCGGAAATACCGACGATGCGTGCTTCTTCGCCCAAGGCGTAAAGCACCTCGACCGATTCGGTGGATAAACAGGCAATGCGCTGTGGCAGATATTGGGATAAAGAAGAAGTCAAGTTTATTTTTTTCGCGCAGGGTTTGCCTGATGATTTGCCTGGCGTGGGTTCACTGGTCGTTTTTCACGCGCAGACTCCAATGCCTGGCAGAGCTTTTCTGCACCATCCAAAAGACGCGGAGTATGCCGCTGGATTTCCTGCGGCGGGATGAAATACAGGTTGTCGCGCTTAACCGCCATCATCGTTTTCCAGCGCCGCCAATCGTTAAGCCACTCCGGGCGTTCATCGCCCATACCACTGGCAACGATCACTTCGGGGTTAGCTGCGATCACGGCTTCCACCGTCACGGTCGGTGCCAAAACGGGCAGGGAGCCAAACACGTTGCGCCCGCCGCACAGGCGCATGGCATCGCTGATAATCTGTTTGTCGTTTACCGTCATCAAGGGCTGCTTCCATATCTGATAAAACACATCCACCACCGGGCGCTGGCTGTATCGCGCGGCCAATGCTGCATGACGCTCACGGAATGCGGCCGCCGCCGGGTTAGCTACCGATTCCGTGCCTGCCAGCGCGCCGAACCTCTCTATCTCGCGGGCCACATCGTCGATGCGGCCAGGCTGCGAAACATAAACAGGAACCCCCATCGCCTTTAATTTTTCCAGCGCTGCTGGCGGGTTGCCGCTCTCCCAGGCGATGACTAAATCAGGTTTCAAGGCAAGGATGGCTTCTAAATCCAGCCGGGTATAACCGCCTACTTTGGGCAGCGCTTTAGCCGCTGGCGGATAGTCGCCGTAGTCCACGTTGCCGACGAGCTTATTGCCCGCGCCTGCTGCGTAGAGCAACTCTGTAATGTGCGGCGCCAGGCTGATGATGCGCCTGGCCAGGGGGGTTGGGGTGGCTGGGGGCTGGTTTACTTCGGCGTGCTTTTCAGAGGCTTGGCTCCATGCCAGGCTGTGACTAATTAAGCATAGCAGTAGCAGAAAACGGGGTTTCAAACGGAGTTTCAAATAACTGTTCATTTTGTCGTTCCGTTGGATATTGCCTCTGTTGTCGCCGTTGTAATGGTTGCATTGGCAAGTGCGCTTTTAGCTTCCTGACTCTTTTTCCAATCGCTGACGGTGGCAAAAATCAGCCCGCCAAGAATCAAGGCAAAGCCGAGGCTGTTAGTCAAGGTAACCGCCTCACCCAGCACCAGAGATGCCGACACATAGCCCACCACAGGCACGCACAGCAAACTCAAACTCGTTGTAATCGCTGGCAGTGCGCGCGTCACACTGATCATGGCCCAAAAGCAAAAGGCGGTGGCAATCGGGCCGTTGTAGAGCAGCACCCAGCCCAGCGGCTCACCCCATTGTATCGTGCGGACATCTTCAAATAAATAGATGAACGGAGCCATGGCACAGGCAGCCACCATCAGCTGCCAGGGCATTAATGAAAGCGGCGAGCCTTTCCACCGATGGCCGCGTACTTTCACGATCAAAATCGCCCACAACAATGCCGCAAACAACAACATCCCATTACCCAGCACGGTTTTTGGATCATGCCAATCAAAGGCAAACGGATTGAATAGCACTGCCACGCCGATCATCCCCAGCACCAACCCCACAATGCGCAACGTGGTCAGTACCTCGCCGAGCCACAGCACGGCCAAAGGCACAACCCACAGTGGCGTGGTGTAAGCCAAAATGGCAGAGCGTCCGGCAGGCACATATTGCAAACCCACATTGACCAGCCCCATG
This sequence comes from Rugosibacter sp., assembly GCA_004322535.1. Lineage (GTDB taxonomy): Bacteria > Pseudomonadota > Gammaproteobacteria > Burkholderiales > Rhodocyclaceae > Rugosibacter. Next base: position 4,604 of record SCUZ01000086.1, on the reverse strand, counting down.
AATGCGGCCATCTGCAGCAGCCCCACGCCCAGCACCAAGGGCCAATCTTCCCGATGCGGAAAGCGCAGCTCATGCCGCCAAGTCGCTACGGCCGCCAGCACAATCGCGCCCATGATCATGCGTAACGCAGCAAAGGTCAGCGGCGGCACATAATGCAGCCCGTACTTCATCACCGGCCAATTCACGCCCCAGAACAACACCACCGCCGCCAGTAACATCCATGCGGTGCGTTGGCCTATTACGCCTTGATTCGTCATGATCATTTCCCTAGCGATTAAAAATCTTTACTGGTTTCATTCTACAACCCGGCCATCAACAGGCCATGCGACAGCCAATCCACGGGCTAATCCATTATCATCACCGCCTCACCAGCGCCGACTTTTTTAAACTTTCCCTGCCATGACCCGTCCCCTGAAACTTTCCATTCTTGATCAAACCCCCGTGATTTCCGGTCAGCGTGTTGTTGACGCCATTGCCGCAACCGTTGATTTCGCCCAGGCGGCGGATGCCTTGGGCTATTACCGCTACTGGTGCGCAGAGCATCATGGCGCCCGCAGCGTAGCCAACCCCTGCCCTGAAGTGATGATCGCCCGACTGGCCAGCGCCACACAACGCATGCGCATTGGTTCAGGCGGCATCATGCTGCCCTATTACTCGTCATGGAAAGTGGCCGAGCAGTTTTTGATGCTCGAGGCCTTGTTTCCGGGCCGCATCGATCTGGGCGTCGGCCGCGCACCGGGGACAGACCAGCGCACTGCGCGTGCGGTTTCACCCAGCGGGTTGCGCAGCGATTTATTCCCCCAGCAAGTGCAAGAGCTGATCTGGCTATTCACCAACACCGTGCCCGAAGGCCACGCCTACCATGGGCTGGTGATGCAACCGGAAATTGATACGCGGCCTGAGCTGTGGATGCTGGGCTCGTCCGACTTTGGTGGCGCGCTGGCAGCGCACGTGGGTATTCCGTTTTGCTTCGCGCAATTCATCAATGCGCAGCATGGTGATGCGGTAATGCAAATGTATCGCGACAGCTTTCAGCCGGGTTATGAAGCCACTCCGCGTAACGCCGTCGCTATTTTTGTCGTCGTCGCCGATACGGAAGCCGAAGCGGCAGACATCACCGCCACTGTCGACTTGCGCCGCCTGTTCATGGCGTATGGGCAAAACCTGCCGGTGCCCACCATCGCTGAAGCGCACGCCGCAGAATATTCCGAGCGCGATCGCCAGGTGATCGCCAACGAGCGCCCGCGCAGCATTATCGGCACGCCTGATCAAGTGGCTGAGCGCATGTACACCCTGCAAGAAAAATTTGCCACCGATGAGCTGATAATTCTCACCGTCGCCCCCAGCGTCAAGGCGCGCATGCGCACTGCTGAACTGCTGGCCCAGGCTTTCGCGTTACCTCAGGCATGAAAGCTTCATCTTCCCCCCTGTCGACTGACCCGCGCGCCCTGATTGATGCGGCATCATTGAGCAGATTCCAGTGGCAAACCTTTGTTCTGTGTTTTTTCGTCACCCTGTTCGATGGCTTTGACACGCAGGCCATTGCCTACACCGGCCCGGCCATTGCCAACGCATTTCACCTCGGCCCCAGCGAGCTTACCCCGCTGATTGTCGCGGGCACGGTTGGCATGGCGTTGGGCGCAATCAGTCTCGGCTCACTGGGTGACCGCATTGGTCGTCGGCCGACGATACTGCTCGCGGTTTTGGTATTCGGCATTTTTTCACTCGCCACGGGGTTTGCCCGCTCGCCTAATGAAATCCTTCTCGCCCGCTTTTTTACCGGGCTCGGCATGGGTGGCGCAATACCTGCCGTGCTCTCCTTGGTGAGCGAGTTTGCCCCGGCACGACACCGCGGACTGGTGATCACGGGAGTATTGCTGGGCTTACCAACGGGTGCCATTGGTGGCGGCCTCTTGGGTGCGCGACTGCTCTCCTACATCGGCTGGGAGGGGATTTTCATGATTGGCGGCATCTTGCCGCTGGTTTATCTGCTCATTCTCTATGCACGCCTGCCTGAGTCACCCTTCTTTCTGGCTGTGCAAGACCTGCCCCGGCATCGACAAGAAATAACGACGTTATTACGAAAAATAATACCTTCAGCAGATGAAGCGGTATTGCGCACAGCATCGTTTGTCACATCGGGAGAAACTGTACGTGCTTCGTTTAGAACCTTGATCAGTCCCCGGTTTTTGCGCAATACGCTAGCGGTCTGGATCACTTATTTTTGCAACTGGGCCGCCTGGTTCATGCTCATACTGTGGCTGCCCACCGTTCTGAAAACCGCCGGGCTACCCCATGAACAAGCCGCCCTCGGCACAGTGGTCATCAATAGTCCGGCCATACTCTTTTGTCTGGTGATGGCGTATTACCTGCCGAAAAAACCTGTGCGGCCACTCTTGACCACCACACTCGCCTTTGGCATTGTCGTTGCCTTGGGGCTCGGGTTGGCAAGTAATTTGGCGAGCAACCTCGCGGGGAATACCCAATGGGCGCTGGTATTTTTCCTCATCGGTGCAGCCGGCGTAGGCATTGGCCTGCCACAAATTGCACTCAATTATGTGGTGATCGAAGCCTACCCCACCGAGCTGCGCGCAACCGGTGCTGGCTGGGCGATTGGCATGGGACGAACGGGCTCGATCATCGGTGCGGCGCTCGGTGGCTGGTGCCTTAAAGTGGGCGGTGTAGCCGGTTTTTATTACGCGCTGATCGTGCCGCTGCTATTGGCCATCGTGGGCGTGCTGATGATCCGCACGAAGAAATAATCTAATGGTCAATGACACAGAGTATTTGACCGAGAATTTTTTTGCGACTCAAAATGTCTTACAGGCTAATATTAACGTCCATTTCTAGCGGAAAAGGGCAGCTATCCCTATGGAATCACTAGATCCCATCATACTGGCACGCATCCAGTTTGCGGCCAATATGTCCTTTCATATCCTCTTTCCAGCGATCAGCATTGGCATGGGTTGGTTTTTGCTGTTCTTTAAAATCCGCTTTGTCGCTACAAAACAATCCCACTGGATGGATGTCTATCAATTTTGGGTCAAGATATTTGCGCTGACTTTCGCACTGGGTGTAGTCAGCGGCATCACCATGAGTTTCCAGTTTGGCACTAACTGGCCGGGTTTCATGAACACCGTCGGGAATGTGGCAGGCCCTCTGCTTGCCTATGAAGTTTTAACGGCATTCTTTTTAGAAGCCACCATGCTGGGCATCATGCTATTTGGTCGAGGACGTGTGAGCGAAAGCGTCCATACGGCAGCCACCTTCCTGGTTGCTGCCGGTACCACAATCTCTGCGTTCTGGATTTTGGCACTCAACTCGTGGATGCATACGCCCACAGGCTACGAGATGATCAACGGACAAGCGCACGTCACCAGCTGGCTTGAAGTCATTTTCAACCCCTCTTTCCCTTATCGCTTAACCCATATGCTCATCGCATCAGGTTTAACAGCGGCATTTTTACTGACCGGCATTGGCGCCTACCGCTGGCTGAAAAATGATCGGGCCAAAGACGTCATGGCCACACTGCGCACAGGTGCGTTGGTTGCCGCTATCCTCGTTCCCTTGCAAATTATCGTCGGCGACCTGCATGGCCTTAACACGCTCGAACATGAGCCCGCAAAAATTGCGGCGATGGAAGGCATCTGGGAAACACAAACAGGTGCACCTGCCGTGCTCCTGGCAATTCCAGATGCAACAACACAGTCCAATCATTTCGAAATCGCCATTCCCAAGCTGGCTTCTTTTTACCTCACGCATCATTGGGATGGCGAGATCAAGGGCATCAAGGCATTCGGCGATCAACACCCTCCCGTCGCTCCTGTTTTCTTTGCCTTCAGAATCATGGTGGGGGTGGGCCTGCTCATGCTGGCGGCAAGCTGGTTTGTCACCTGGCAAATCCGCACCAGGAAAGACATCACTGCGCTCTCCGCAAAAACCCTGGTGGCCCTGACTTTTTCCGGCTGGGTTGCGCTTGAGGCAGGCTGGTATGTCACCGAGGTTGGCAGGCAACCCTGGCTGGTTTATGGCGTGCTGACCACCGCACAGGCGGCATCTGCCATACCCGCTAAAAACATTGCCCTCACCTTGGTTGCCTACCTCGCACTCTATGCAGTTTTGCTCATCTCGTATGTTTCTGTGATTTTTCATCTCGCCAAAAAAGCCACTGGCAAAAGCGATCTGATCGAGCAGCCTCTTCAAGGAGCACAACATGTCTGAATTTGGCGTCAGTTTGCTGACCCAGGCTGGCTGGCTACCGCTGGCGTTTGCCTTGGTGATGGCACTCTCTATATTGGCGTATGTCATTCTGGATGGCTACGATCTGGGTGTTGGCATGCTGCTCAGAAAAGCCGATGACATCCATCAAAAAAACACCATGATTTCCAGCATCAGTCCCTTTTGGGACGCCAATGAAACGTGGTTAGTGCTGGGTATTGGCGTCTTGCTGGTCGCCTTTCCATTGGCGCACGGTGTGATCCTGGGTGCCCTGTATTTGCCTGTCGCCTTGATGCTGATCGCCTTGACTTTGCGTGGTGTGGCCTTTGATTTTCGTGTGAAAGCAAAAGCACACCATCAACCGCTTTGGGATCACGTTTTTTATG
>SCUZ01000085.1 GCA_004322535.1 Rugosibacter sp. | reverse complement strand
AGCAAAGCAGAAATATGTATTTCCGCTTTGCAGCGCAAATTCCTAGACTACGCACCATTGTCATCGCAGGAATTTCGCAATGCCCACTTTGTCTCATCTCATCACCCGTCGACATCAGGTCTTGCCGGGCTTTGGCCTCACGCTCGGCTTTACGCTGGTGTATCTGTCGCTGATCGTGTTGCTGCCGCTCTCGGCCGTGGTGTTCAAAACCCTGTCCCTCTCCTTTGCGCAGTTCTGGGAGATTGTCACCGCACCGCGCGTGCTGGCTTCCTACAAGCTTTCATTCGGCGCATCGCTCCTGGCGGCGGGAATCAATACCGTGTTCGGTGCGCTCTTGGCCTGGTCGCTAGTGCGTTATCGCTTTCCGGGCAGGAAACTCGTGGATGCGTTGGTGGATCTGCCTTTTGCCCTGCCCACGGCCGTGGCCGGGATTGCCCTGACGGCCTTGTATGCGGGCAATGGCTGGCTCGGCAAATTGCTGGAACCCTTAGGCATCAAGGTCGCATTCACGCCACTGGGCGTGCTCGTAGCGCTGGTGTTCATCGGCCTGCCCTTCGTGGTGCGCACGGTGCAGCCGATTCTGGAAGACATCGAACTGGAGCTCGAAGAAGCGGCCACCTGCCTCGGTGCCCACCGCTGGCAGATCATTCGCCTGGTCATCCTGCCCGCGCTCACCCCTGCCCTGCTCACCGGATTTGCTCTGGCTTTCGCGCGGGCCGTGGGTGAATATGGCTCTGTCATTTTCATTGCCGGCAATCTGCCCATGGTGTCCGAAATCACCCCGCTGATGATCATCACCAAGCTCGAACAATATGATTACACGGGCGCGACTGCCATTGCGCTGGTCATGCTGGCGGCATCCTTCATCCTGTTGCTGGTCATCAACAGCCTGCAAGGCTGGAGTGCGGCGAGCAGTTCATCCACTGGCGGAAGGAAATCCTGATGGCCGAGTTTGCAAACGGTGTTGCAAGCGGGATTCCCTCCGCAAGCAGACACCGTGATTACCAAGCCAGCCCGGCGACGCGCGAAGTACCCTGGGTGCGCTATACGCTGCTGACCATCGCCCTTGGCTTCTTCGCCCTGTTTCTGCTGATGCCTTTGTTCGCCGTATTTACCGAAGCGCTGCGCAAGGGCTGGAGCGTGTATTTTGCTGCCCTGGTGGAACCGGATGCGCTATCGGCCATGCACCTGACCCTGCTGGCTGCTGCGATTGCCGTGCCGCTGAATCTCGTGTTCGGCGTCTCTGCCGCTTGGGCAATCGCCAAGTTCGAGTTTCGCGGCAAGCAGTTTTTGATCACCCTGATCGATCTGCCGTTCTCTGTCTCCCCCGTCGTTGCCGGTTTGATCTACGTGCTGATCTTCGGTGCCCAGGGCTGGTTCGGCTCATGGTTGAGCGACCACGACATCCGCATTATTTTTGCCGTGCCCGGCATTGTACTGGCCACCATTTTCGTCACCTTTCCGTTCATCGCGCGAGAGTTGATCCCGCTGATGGAAGCCCAGGGGCGCGATGAAGAAGAAGCGGCGACCGTCTTGGGCGCCTCAGGCTGGCAGACTTTCTGGCGCGTGACTTTGCCCAATGTCAAATGGGGCTTATTGTATGGCGTGATTCTCTGCAACGCCCGCGCAATGGGCGAATTCGGTGCGGTGTCGGTCGTCTCAGGCCACATCCGTGGGCTGACCAATACCCTGCCGCTACACGTCGAAATTCTCTACAACGAATACAACTTCGCGGCGGCCTTTGCTGTGGCCTCGCTGCTGGCCCTGCTGGCCTTGATCACGCTAGCGCTGAAAACCTATGTCGAATGGCGTCAGACCGCCGCACTTTCACCGGAATCAAGGGAGCAAGCAACATGAGCATTGAAGTCCGCAATATCCGCAAGGCATTTGGCACGTTTGAAGCGCTGAATGATGTCTCGCTGGAATTTCCCAGTGGCGAACTGGTTGCCCTGCTCGGTCCTTCCGGTTGCGGCAAGACCACGCTCTTGCGCATCATCGCCGGGCTGGAGGCGGCTGACTCGGGCACGGTGTTTCTGGAAGGCGAAGACGCCTCGGGCACGCATGTGCGCGAACGCCAGGTCGGCTTTGTATTTCAGCATTACGCGCTGTTCCGCCACATGACCGTATTCGAGAACATTGCCTTTGGCCTGCGCGTAAAGCCGCGTCGCCGCCGTCCCACCGAAGCCGACATTCAGCATAAGGTACATAGCCTGCTCAATCTGGTGCAGCTCGACTGGCTCGCTGACCGCTATCCGGCGCAACTCTCTGGCGGCCAGCGTCAACGTATCGCGCTGGCACGTGCGCTGGCTGTCGAACCACGCGTGCTGCTGCTTGATGAACCCTTCGGCGCGCTGGATGCCAAGGTGCGCAAGGAGCTGCGCCAATGGCTGCGCCGCCTGCATGACGAGTTGCATATCACCAGCATTTTTGTCACACATGATCAGGAAGAAGCGCTGGAAGTAGCCGACCGAGTGGTGGTGATGAATCATGGCCGCGTCGAACAAATCGGCACGCCACAAGCCGTTGTCGAGCAACCTGCCACGCCGTTTGTTGCCGACTTCATCAATCTGGATGACCACGGCCCTGACTGGCTGGTAGCAGCACGCCTGAAACACCGCGGTCATGTACTTCAGCCAACGGATAACCCATTGCGCGCATGAATGACAATGTAAAGTGATGACACCATGAACTTTCAACAACTACGCATCATCCGCGAAGCGGTACGTCGCGACTTCAATCTGACTGAAGTCGCGAACACCTTGTTTACTTCGCAATCCGGCGTCTCCAAGCACATCAAGGATCTTGAGGATGAATTGGGCGTGGAGATATTCATCCGCCGTGGCAAACGCCTGACCGGGCTCACCGATCCCGGCAAGGAGCTGGCTACCATTGTTGAGCGCATGCTGCTCGATGCACGCAATATCAAGCGGCTGGCTGATCAATTTGCGAATCGCGATCAAGGCCAGCTCACGCTCGTCACCACGCACACGCAGGCGCGCTATGCCCTGCCTGCGGTCGTGGCCAAGTTCAAGGCAGCCTTCCCCAAAGTACATCTCGCCCTGCATCAGGCCGGACCGAAAGAAATTGTCACCTTGCTGCGTGCAGGAGACGCGGACATCGGCATTGCTACCGAAGCACTGGAGGGCGAACCTGATCTGGTGACATTTCCTTGGTACGACTGGCATCACTCGGTGATTGTGCCTGACGGACATCCTTTGGCCAGCGAGCCTGTACTCACACTGGCCAAACTGGCCGAGCATCCGCTGATTACCTATCATGAGGGCTTTACCGGTCGCGGCACGATTGATCGCACCTTTGCCAATGCCGGCCTGGTGCCCGACATCATTTTGTCTGCGCTGGATGCAGATGTAATAAAAACCTATGTCGAGCTGGGGCTGGGCGCAGGCATCATCGCCTCGATGGCCTTTCATCCCCGCAAAGACACCGGTCTGACCCTGCTCGATGGCCTGCAACTCTTCCCGGCCAACACCACCCGAATTGCAGTGCGGCGTGGGCACTATCTACGCAGCTATGCCTATCGCTTTATCGAACTCTGCTCCGAGCAACTGACTGAAGCTACTGTGCGCACCGCTACATCGCCCCCGCGTGACGATATTGATTCAGTGTAATTAGCCGGGCGTAGTCAACGCCATCTGCGCCAGCCGCACCCAGTAGCGAATGCCAGTAGCAATGATTTCATCATTGAAATCGTAGTGCGGGCTATGCAGCATGCAGCCACCGGTCATCGGGCCATTACCCAGCCACACATAGCAAGAGGGCACCACGCGGGCGATGTAGGAAAAATCTTCCGCGCCCATGCTGGGCCGTAATTGCGTTTGCACGGCTTCCATGCCCACCACTTGCTGCGCTGCCTCTCGTGCTATCGCTGTGGCATCGGCTGCATTGATCGTCGGCGGATAGCCGCGCTCGTAGTTCACCTCGATACGCACGCGATAAGCGACTGCAATGCCTTCGCACACGCGGCGCATGGCGGCTTCCAGCGCGTCTTGTAGCGTTGGGCTGAGCGTGCGCACCGTGCCGCCAAGCCTGGCAGTTTCGGGCAACACATTGTCAACGTGTCCCGCATGAAATTGCGTGACGCTCACCACCGCAGCATCCTGCGGATCGGTCTCACGCGACACCAAGGATTGCAGCGCCTGCACCAAGGCGCTACCAGCTACCACCACATCGATGGTCTGATGCGGCATCGCGGCATGCCCCCCGCGCCCAGTCAGGGTGATTTCAAATCGGTCGGTGCCTGCCATCACCGGCCCTTCAGTCACGCCAAAGCTGCCCGCAGGCAAACCGGGCCAATTGTGCAGGCCGAAGACGCGTTCCATAGGAAAGCGATCAAACAAGCCTTCTTCGACCATCACCCGGCCACCGCCTTCATGTTCTTCGGCGGGTTGAAAAATGAAATACACCGTGCCGTCAAAATTACGCATGGTCGATAAGGCTTCGGCCGCACCGAGCAACATCGAGGTATGGCCATCATGGCCGCAAGCGTGCATCTTGCCGTCAAACTGCGAGTGATGCGGGAATGTATTGAGTTCTCGCAAGGGCAAGGCATCCATGTCGGCACGCAAGCCAATGGCACGAAGACTGGTGCCCAATGTGAGCTTGGCCACCACGCCGGTACGCGCCACCCCGCGATGTACTTCCAGGCCCAGGCTTTCCAGGTATTCCGCAACTTTTTCAGCCGTGCGATGTTCATTGAATGCAAGCTCGGGATGCGCATGGATGTCGCGGCGAAAGGCCGCAATCTTCGGCACCAACGTCGTTAAAACCACGGGCAACTCAGGAGACAAAAATTCGTTTTGCAGCATAGTTACCATGGCTGTTTCCTGCACTCGATCATTATCGCCATCCTAGCCCAAATATGGGAGTTTCGCCATGCCGAGTCTCCGCCGAATTCCGGCTCCGCTCATTGGAATTTATGCACCGAAGATCTACACTTCACATCCACGCATTCCGACAACCCTGCGTCGTGGTTTTTACGACTCTGCCATGAGCTGCCACGCCGCATTAAACATCCGGAGGTTTTATGTCACTCTACACCGACAACGCCCAATCCATCGGCAATACGCCCTTGATCCGACTCAACCGCATCACCGACGGTGCCAACGCCACGGTGCTGGCCAAGATCGAAGGACGCAACCCGGCCTACTCGGTGAAATGTCGCATTGGCGCAGCGATGGTGGCCGATGCGGAACAACGCGGCCTGCTGGGGCCAGGCAAGGAAATCATCGAGCCAACCAGCGGCAACACCGGCATCGCGCTGGCTTTTGTTGCTGCGGCCAAAGGCCTTCCGCTGACCCTGACGATGCCCGACACGATGAGTGTGGAACGGCGCAAGCTGCTCGTCGCTTACGGTGCCAGGCTGATCCTGACCGAAGGGGCCAAAGGGATGAATGGTGCGATCGCCAAAGCCGAGGAAATCGCCGCGTCGAATCCTGACCGCTATGTGCTGTTACAGCAATTCAAGAACCCGGCCAACCCGGCAGTTCATGAACAGACCACCGGTCCCGAGATATGGAATGACACCCATGGCCAAGTCGATATCGTCGTTGCCGGTGTCGGCACTGGCGGCACGATTACGGGGATTGCACGCTATCTCAAAAAGACGCGTGGCAAAATGGTCACCATGGTGGCTGTGGAGCCGGAAGCCAGCCCGGTGCTCACCCAGCGCCGCGCGGGTGAACCGCTCAAACCCGCGCCGCACAAGATTCAGGGCATCGGCGCGGGCTTCGTGCCGGATGTGCTGGATCTTTCACTCGTCGATGTGATCGAGCAAGTCGGCAATGATGACGCGGTGCTGTACGCCCGTCGCCTGGCGAAGGAAGAAGGCATACTCTCCGGTATTTCGTGTGGCGCAGCCGCCGCCGTGGCGGTACGCCTGGCCAGGCATCCGGAGCACGCAGGCAAGACTATTGTCGTGATCCTGCCAGATTCGGGCGAGCGGTATTTAAGCTCGATGCTTTTCGATGGGATGTTTGACGCGGCAGGACTGGCGATCTGAACGGAGAATAGGCCTGATGAAAGGCGTGACAGAAAATTAACGCACAGGAAGAATTTTCTGCGGATCGACCGACTTGCCTTGTTGTCTGATCTCAAAATGCAGGCGTGGACTTTCGGCATCACTTGACCCGACCTCGGCAATTGTTTGCCCACGCTTGACGGCCTGTTTTTCCTTCACCAAAATCTTGCTGTTGTGGGCATACACCGAGAGCCAGGTCGCATTGTGGCGCAACACCACCAAATTGCCATAGCCACGCAAACCCGCACCCGCATAAGAGACCACGCCATCTGCAGCAGCGTGCACGGGGTCGCCCAGTTTGCCCGCGAGATCAATGCCTTTACTGCTTCCCTCGGCAAAGGGTGCCAGCATTTTTCCGTTAGTGGGCCATGCCCATCCTATATCAGCCGACAAAGCAGGTTTTTCAGTAGCAGCAGGCACCTCGGCTACTTTCGGCTCCGTTGTCACCGGCGCTACAGGTATGTTCGTAGTGGACTTGCTTGTATTACTTGCGGCATCATCCGTTACATTAACCGCTGCATTTGATTGCGCACGCGCCAGCGCATTGGCAGAGAACACCACCTTGCCTCCTTTGGGCGCCCGCTTGAAGGACTCTGTGGTGTGCGGGTCTGTCGTGTTCATGCCTGCCACGTTACTTGCAGATTTAGTTTCGATGGAACCGGACGAAGTCACGGGCTTAGCCACCGCGACCTGAACATCGCCTTCGGGCGGAGCAACGCGTAACAGTTGATCCACTTTGATAAGGTTCACGTTTTCAAGTTGATTCCATGCCACGACATCCCTGTAATCCAGGCCGTGATCCAATGCAATGCTGTAAAGCGTATCGCCTTTTTTTACAAGATACATGCCCGACGCGACGGTTTTGGATGACGCGCCACTCACAACATTGCCAACCCTCGACTGGCTGTTACGCTCAACCACCGGCACAGGGGCATAGTTGGCACAACCGCTCAAAACTGCAAATAGCAGGATAAACACGCACCGCGCTGCATTCATCGATGTGTTCATTCCACCCCCGCGAGCAAAGGCACAAAGCGCACCGCATCAAACCGTTTTTCAACCCAACCGGATTCTGTACGTTCAATCAAGCAAATGACTTGTTCCGCCCCGCCCGCAGATGTCACGAGCGGCATAACCAGTCGCCCGCCGGACGCGAGCTGCGCGAGCAAAGTTGGCGGCACTGTCTGTGCGGCAGCCGCCAGAATAATCGTATCAAACGGTGCCGCCTCAGGCAGGCCAAGATTGCCATCGGCATGTTTCAGGCGAATGCGCGTGAGCTTGAGCTGGCGCAAGTTGTCCCGCGCACGGGACAAAAGCGGCGCAATGCGTTCAACGGCAAAAACCTGCTTGGTCAAAATGCTCAGCACAGCGGCTTGATAACCACAACCGGCGCCAACTTCCAGTGTCTTGCCTAATTCACGACCCTGAACCAGAATTTCTATCATGCGCGCCACAACATAAGGTTGCGAGATAGTCTGCGCGAAGCCTAGCGGCAGCGCAGTATCGTCATACGCGCGATTGGCTAGCGCAGGTTCGACAAATACATGGCGGGGAATCACGCCCATGGCATGCAGCACGCGGGAGTCTTTCACGCCTTGCTCGCGCAAGCGCTCGACCATGCGTGCGCGCGTGCGCTGTGATGTCATGCCTATGCCGGCTTGCGCTGACGAATTAAAGGCTGCGGTGTCCATTGATTGGCTTGATCCATTGATGCACATCGGCCATCTGGCCGGCATGGGTTAAATCGATTTGCAGCGGGGTTACCGATACCCAGCCATGTTCTACCGCAAAAAAATCAGTGCCTTCGCCCGCATCCGCCGCCGGGCCTGCGGCACCGATCCAATACACGGCTTCCCCTCGCGGAGTGACGGACTTCACCGCAGGCTCCGCTTTGTGACGGCGTCCGAGACGTGTCACCTGAATGCCACGTAACTCTTCATAAGGGCAATCAGGCACGTTCACATTCAGCAATACCGGATAATTGAAAGCTTGCGCAGTAAAACGCTGCACCAACTCATTCGCCACGTGGCCAGCGGTAGCGAAATGCTTGCCCGCAGAACTGGCGAGCGAAATGGCGATGGCCGGCACGCCCAGTAAATGCCCTTCCATCGCGGCAGCCACGGTGCCTGAATAAATCGTATCGTCGCCCATGTTAGCGCCCAGATTGATGCCTGACACCACCATATCCGGCTGCTCAGGCAGTACCCCGGTGACAGCCAGATGCACGCAGTCGGAAGGCGTACCGTTGACATACTGAAACCCGTTTTCCGCGCGGCGCAAGTGCAACGGACGATCCAGCGTGAGCGAATTGCTCGCCCCACTGCGGTTACGCTCTGGCGCCACCACGGTGATCACACCTAAGCCCGCCAGGCTAGCCGCCAGCTGGACAAGCCCTGGGGCGAGATAACCATCGTCGTTGCTGAGCAGAATGCGCATGAATAAAAGTCGAGTGGTGAGGCAATACGGTGTAAGGCGGTATACAACAAACGAAAACAAAAATCATTTTAGCCCATCCCCTGCTGTCGCCAGTGCGTAAAATAGGGATAGGATGCGCCACCATGAAAATAATTCTTCACCCTTCGGCGAGCGATCTGAGTGATGCAGATTGGGCTGGTCTTGATCACCACAATGATCCATTCGCCAGCGGCGCCTTTTTGCGCACAGCTGAAAAAGTCGGCGCTGCGGATGCGGCGTTAGGCTGGCAGGCGCAGCATCTGGCGCTGTATGACGAGGCCGCACCCGATAATGAAAAGCTTCTTGGCCTGTTACCGCTCTATCTGCGCATGCATTCCTTTGGCGATTTTTCACATGACTGGCATTGGGCTGCCGCCTGGCAAAGAGCAGGCCTGGCCTACTATCCCAAACTGGTGAGCGGCATTCCCTTCACTCCATCCCCCGGCCCGCGCCTGCTGGTTCGGCAAGGTATCGCACGGCTGCCTGTGGTACAGGCGCTGATCGAAACTGCTATCCATGTCGCCCGCACGCAACAGGTCTCTTCCTGGCAATGTTTATTCGTTGAAGACGCCGACCATGACGCGTTGGCCGCCGCTGGCCTGTTGATCCGGCGCGGCGTGCAGTTTCACTGGATCAATCGAGACTACGCTGATTTTGATGACTTTCTTGCCGGCTTCACCGCTGACAAACGCAAAAAACTCAAACGTGAACGTCGCGCAGTGCATGAATCCGGCCTGCGGCTGGAAGTGCGCCATGGCGATGAAATCGATACAGCGCTATGGCGCGTGATTCATCGCCAATACCGCGACACATTTGCCCGCTATGGTAACCATCCGGCTTTTCCGCTGGAATTTTTTATACAAGCCAGCGTCGCACTAGGCCGCCAGCTGCTGGTGTTTATCGCCTGTCAGGATGAACAGCCGGTCGCCTCCGCCATTTGCTATCGCGATGCCACCACGCTTTACGGGCGGCACTGGGGAACAGAAGTCGATGTGCCCGGGCTGCATTTCGAGCTGTGTTATTACCAAGGTATCGATTACTGCATTGAACACGGCCTGCAACGGTTTGAGCCCGGTGCGCAAGGTGAACACAAGCTGGCGCGCGGCTTTGAACCTGTACCGACGTGGTCAGGCTATTGGATTGCCGACCCCGGCATGCGGCGTGCAGTGGCAGATTTCATTGCCCGCGAAACACTCTCCATGGCGGACTACGCCGCTGAAACAGCGAGCCATTTGCCATTCAAAAACATGGCAGTGCCCTGAAAAATTCGGGTATCCGGATTCCGTGATTGATTCCCGCTTGATATGTTGCGAATCACAGTGCCAGCAGCGACGATCCGTCTCCAGCCTGGGCCAAGCGGATGTCTCCAATCGGCCAAGAACAGAAGTTCAACCATACTAGGCGACCGTCTCCTGTTCGGCCAAACCAGTCATCCGCACCCTTCTCGGCGCAGCCCGACTATGGTAAGGAGTAAACCAGTGTGTCCATGAAATGGCTTGCGCAGCTTAAGATTAGACACCTAGATCACTCGTACTTATAATGACTTGCCTTCGACGCTCAATGCACCTTACTGACTTTGATGAAAGCTCAATGCACTGGAATCTTGAACCCAACGACGCATTGATTGTGGAGACACTGCTGGGTCGTGTGTTCCCGGAGGCGGGCTGAACGTGCAGTTCGTTCGACACGGCCCCGATATTCCAGAGCGTCTGTTGCAGGCGCACGAGGAAGGGCGCGTAGTATTTTTCTGCGGTGCAGGCATCTCATACCCAGCACGTTTGCCCGGGTTTTCCGGTTTAGTGAAGCAGCTCTTTGATGCACTCGGTGAAACTCCCAATGCCGTACAGCAGGCAGCGATAAAAGCTGGCCAGTTCGACACCGCCATCGGCTTGTTGGAGGCAGGAATTGTCGGTGGGCGGGAGACTGTGCGCAGCGCGCTAGCTGGGATATTAAAACCCGCCCTTAGTGTACCCCATGCCACAGCCAACCACGAGGCATTGTTGACCCTTGGCAAGAGCCGCGATGGAAAGGTTCGACTTATCACCACGAACTTCGACCGATTGTTTGAGGAAGTAATCACAACTAAGGGTTTGGCCATCAATCGCTTCCAGGCGCCACTTCTGCGGGTGCCCAAGAACAGATGGGATGGGCTCGTCTACCTGCATGGCCTTCTGTCGGATGCACCGACGGCCAGCCAACTTGATGACTTGGTCGTGTCAAGTGGTGACTTTGGCCGGGCCTACCTCACTGAGCGCTGGGCAGCGCGTTTCGTAGGAGAACTATTTCGAAACTACACGGTTTGTTTCATCGGTTACAGCATAAATGACCCGGTACTGCGCTACATGATGGACGCTCTCGCTGCAGACCGTCTCTTGGGCGAGTCGCCATTGGAAATGTTTGCCTTCGGCAGCTACTCAAAAGGTAAAAAAGATGAGCGCGCCAACGAATGGCAGGCAAAAAACGTCACGCCCATCCTCTATCGAGAACACAACCATCATAGTCATTTGAACAAGATGCTGCGCGCGTGGGCAGAAACCTACCGCGATGGCGTGCGAGGCAAAGAGCGCATTGTTGTGGAATACGCGATTGCTCGCCCACTATCGAGCACCCGACAGGATGACTTTGTAGGCCGTCTACTGTGGGCGCTGAGCGACTCAGGTGGGTTACCTGCCAAGCGTTTTGCCGATCTCGACCCGGTGCCTTCCTTAGATTGGCTGGAGCCGTTGTGCGAAGACCGCTATAGCCATACTGATCTGAACCGTTTCGGTGTGCCGCCAAAACCGGTAAAGGACGACAAACTGACCTTCAGCCTGACTCGCAGACCGGCCCCGTATGATCGCGTACCTTGGATGATGTTGGTCGATGCGGGCACCACAGGCAGATGGGACGAAGTAATGCGTCATCTGGCGCGTTGGTTGACCCGGCACCTCGATAACCCAAAACTCGTATTGTGGTTAGCCAAGCACGGTGGACAACTACATGAAGATTTTTCCTGGTGGGTTGAGCGCAGCCTAGAAGAACTCGACAAACTCGAACGCGACGGCAAACACGAAGAACTTAATCGCATCCGTGCCAATGCTCCAGACGCAATCCCACGTCCGATGCTTCGTACCCTTTGGCGATTAATGCTCACTGGGCGATTGAAATCTTACGGACGTCGTTTTGACCTCTATGTCTGGCTAGACCGATTCAAGCGCGATGGGCTAACAACTACTTTGCGCTTGGAGCTACGCGAAATATTGAAGCCGCTCGTGACTCTGCGCGAACCGTTCCATTGGAGTGAAGAGCACGCCGAAGCCAATGAGCCGAAACGACTAAAGGATATTGTCGATTGGGAAGTTGTTCTGTCCACGGAGCATGTCCATTCGACGTTGCGCGATCTACCTACGAACCCGCGTTGGACAGCAGTGCTGCCCGATCTATTGCAAGATTTCACCACACTCCTGTACGACACACTCGACCTGATGCACGAACTCGATGGAGTCGAAGCCAAAAGTGATATGTCCTATATCCATCAACCTTCGATCAGCGATCATCCACAGAACAAAGACTTCCATGATTGGACAGCACTGATCGGACTGTCCCGTGACGCTTGGCTCGCAACCGCTGAGCTTAAACCAGAGCTTGCACTCCTCGCTGCCGAAAACTGGTGGCAGGTACCCTACCCAGTATTCAAACGACTAGCCTTCTTCGCAGCAGCGCAGGGGAAAGTCATACCATCCCGCTTGGCACTCAACTGGCTGCTCACTGATGATCGCTGGTGGTTGTGGTCGGTGGAGACAAAACGTGAAGCTATGTGCTTACTTTTTGCTCTGGCGCCCAATTTGGCTGTAGTGGACCTTGCCGATTTGGAACAGGCTATTCTTGCGGGGCCACCGCGCGTGATGTTCAGGGATGACATTGAGCCGGAACGATGGGCTCAGATCGTAGACCGGGAAATCTGGCTCCGGCTCGCAAAGATTAATGTGGCCCGTGAGGATATTGGAACGAGTGCGAGTGCAAAGCTGGTTGAACTGACTATTCAGTATCCGGAATGGAAGCTTGCCGCTGATGAGCGTGACGAGTTTCCGTCTTGGATGGGTGATGGTGATGAGTGGCGAAGATTCGTCGCCACGCCGCGGCGCCGTCGCGAACTGATCGATTGGCTCAAAGAAAACCCTAGCACGGACCACCGGAAAGAGGACGACTGGCGCCAGCGCTGTAGGGATAGCTTTGCCACCACCGCATGCGCCTTGTGCGCTTTGGCAAGGGAAGGCGAATGGCCGACTGATCGCTGGCGCGAAGCGTTACAAGCTTGGTCTGAGGACAAGTTGATCAGACGATCATGGCGTTATATGGCACAAGTACTGGCCAATGCGCCAGATGAGTTGATGCAGTCACTTGATCACGGAATCAGTTGGTGGTTACAGGCTATAGCCAAGACATTCGATGGTCAGGAAGCCAGGTTCTTAGGTCTTTGTCGCCGCATTTTGGCAATGGATCATCAAGACGGCGTAGAGACGGATGAGCCAGTAATGAAAGCCATCAATCATCCTGTGGGTCATGTGACAGAAGCGTTGCTGCGATGGTGGTATCGCAGATCGCCAGAGGATGGGCAAGGACTACCCGACGAGGTCAGGCCCATTTTCACCGAGCTGTGCAATACCCAGGTCGACAAGTTTCGTAATGGCCGCGTCCTGCTCGCTGCGCATGTGATTGCGCTATACCGCATTGACCGTGATTGGGCAACGCAGCACCTTTTGCCACTATTCGATTGGCAGCGATCACTGGTCGAGGCACGTGCTGCGTGGGAAGCCTTCCTCTGGTCGCCACGCCTCTATCGGCCTTTGATGGAAGCTATTAAGGAGCCATTCCTTGATACGGCAAGGCACTACGAGGCTCTAGGCAAACACAAAGAGCAATACGCCGCATTGTTGACCTTCGCCGCACTTGATCCGGGAGATACATTTTCTGTCGCAGAACTCGCTAGCGCGACCCGTTCGTTACCAACTGATGGACTATGCGACGCTGCACAGGCTCTGGTTCGCGCCCTTGAGGGTGCGGGCGAGCAGCGCACTGATTACTGGAAGAACCGTGTTTTTCCTTATCTGCGTTCAATTTGGCCGAAGTCACGTGACCAAATAACACCATCAATCTCAGAAAGTCTCGCCAGGCTTTGCGTTGCCGCAAAGGAGGCATTTCCGGAAGCGCTTGATCTGTTGAAGCACTGGATACAGCCACCAGAGCACCCCGATTGCCTAGTATATCGATTGTACGAAGCAAAGCTATGTTCAAAATTCCCAGACTCGGCATTGGCCTTGCTGGATATGGTGATACGCGACAATACGGCTTGGCCACCCACCGAACTGATCAACTGCCTCAATGACATTCGGACGACAAAGGTTCAGTTGAGTACCGATGAACGTTTCCAGCGACTTACGGCGTATCTCCGACAGCATGGACAGGAATAGCGACCGTCCGCTTTGGCCGACAACCGGTCGTTCGTTGCAGCCAATCTGGCTGACCGCTATGAGTCAATAGGCGACAACCAGAACCTACACCGCAAGATAGTAGTAGCTTCGCTTGTTGCGCCGCAAATGATAAATCAATCACGGAATTTGGATACCCAAAAAGCCTTGCAATAAAAATCGCCCAGATCTACGCGCGACGCGTACGGTTTTGTCTTCATCGCCGTATCACCAGCGCCGACTTTTTCATCGATGTTTAACCTCTACCGCGAACCTGATGCAAAGTTTTCAAAACGCGTGTATTCACCGATGAATGTCATGCGTGCTGTGCCCACGGGGCCGTTACGGTGCTTGCCGATAATGACTTCTGCGGTTCCTTTATCTTGCGTGTCCGGTTTGTAATATTCTTCCCGGTACATCATCATGATGATGTCGGCATCCTGTTCAATGGCGCCGGATTCACGCAGATCGCTCATCAAGGGCCGCTTGTCGGTACGTTCTTCCACTTTGCGTGACAACTGCGATAGCGCGATGATGGGCACTTGCAGCTCTTTTGCCAGCGCCTTGATGGAGCGCGAAATTTCTGAAATCTCCGTTGCCCGATTTTCGCCGTAACCATTCGAGCTCATGAGTTGCAGATAGTCGATCACAATCAAGCCGAGCTTGCCGAATTGACGATGCAAGCGCCGTGCGCGGGCACGCAGGTCGGTTGAATTGATTGCGCCGGTTTCGTCGATATGAATCGGCGCTTCATGCAGCTTGCCTAATGCTACTGTCATGCGGTCCCATTCGTCATCGGTCAGGCGGCCCGTGCGCAGCTTGCTTTGATCAATGCGACCCACTGACGAAAGAAACCGCGTCGCCAGCTGCGGACCGGACATTTCCAGACTGAAAATCGCGACCGGCTGACGCAATTCAACGCCCACGTGTTCGGCAATATTCAGCGCAAAGGCGGTTTTCCCCATGGAGGGGCGGCCTGCCACCACAATCATATCGCCCGGCTGCAAGCCGGATGTCATGCGATCAATATCGACAAAACCTGTCGGCACACCGGTGATGTCAGACTGGCTGTCGCGTGCAAGCAATGCTTCCATACGCTCAACGACTTCACCCAGCAACGGTTGAATCTGCACAAACCCGCCGCTGTCGCGATTGCCTGTTTCGGCAATTTCCAGAATGCGACGCTCCGCCTCATCCAGTAACTGTTTGACATCACGACCGGCCGGGTTTAATGCATGGCCAGCAATTTCATCACCGACAGTGACAAGTTGCCGCAAGATCGCGCGCTCGCGCACGATTTCAGCATAGCGGCGCACATTTGCTGCGGAAGGCGTGGCGTTCGCGATTTCAGCAAGGTAGGCCAAGCCCCCGGTCTGGTCGATCTCATTCGATTGTTCGATCGATTCATACACCGTGACCACATCCGCCGGGCGGCCACGCTGGATTAGTTTGCCAATATGCCGAAAAATCCGCCGATGATCGTCGCGGTAAAAATCGGTTTCACGCACCACATCGGCAATACGATCCCACGCCGGATTATCAATCAGTAGCCCCCCAATCAAGGATTGCTCCGCCTCAATAGAGTGCGGTGGCAATTTGAGCGCAGCAACCTGCGTATCGAGTACGGGCGAAGGATTAAAAGAACGAATATTGACCATGGCTATCTCCGCAATGAAGCAGCGAGTCTACTCCGCACAACGCTGCCTGATAAGTGTATAAGTTGTGGAAATCGTGGGGATAGACTGTGGAAATCAAGTGTATAAGACGCACGCACTGCAATAAAAAAACGAGCCGCCCCAAAAGTCGAGGACAGCTCGTTTTTAAGTGCCGTCAATCTACGCCAAATGGCGTAAATAAAGCAAAGCGCTACAGCTGGCCAATAATCTAGCCAAACTGCTGGTTAATGTTCGCCCAGCACAGACACCGTAATGGTTGCAATGACATCGGTATGCAGCGAGATTTCAATGGGCGAATCGCCGATCGCCTTGAGCGGGCCATCCGGCAGGCGAATCGCTGAACGCTCAACTGTCAGACCCTGTGCCAGTAATGCATCGGCAATATCGATATTGGTGACTGAGCCAAATAAACGACCATCCATCCCGGTCTTGCGTGTAATTTGCAGCATTAGGCCATCGAGCTTGGCGGCTTGCGCTTGCGCTGAGGCCAAGCGGTCTTGTTGCGCGGCTTCAAGCTCTGCACGCCTGGCTTCGAACACTTTGCGATTGGCTTCCGTAGCGCGTTTAGCCTTGCCTTGTGGAATTAAATAGTTACGAGCGTAACCATCTTTGACCTTGACTTCATCACCCAGGTTGCCGAGGTTTACCACTTTTTCCATCAAAATAATTTGCATTGTTTTCTCCTCGCTTACTGGTGCAGATCAGTAAAAGGCATCAAGGCTAAAAAGCGCGCACGCTTGATAGCAGTTGATAACTGACGTTGATAGCCCGTTTTAGTACCGGTAATGCGGGCCGGCATAATGCGTGCATTTTCAGCAATAAAGTCTTTGAGGATTTCAACATCCTTGTAGTCAACTTCCTCAATTTTCTCTACCGTGAAGCGGCAGAATTTGCGTCGTTTAAACAGGCTACGGCCTTTTTCGCCCTTGCCTCCTTTTGCAGCCAGCTTACCTTTTGGTTTAAATGCCATTTTTATTTCCTTCCACGAATTCAATTGTATTTACATGCAGTATCGGCATACGCCGTTTAAGGCTGCGTGCCGCTAAAAATCCACTCACCTTCAGCTCATCGCCCGGCTTGACGGCTGCCAGCAATTGCGCCTGACTGCCTATTACTACACAATTCATCTCACAGTGCACCTTACGCTCGACTTCCGACTCCATTTGGATCGATTCGTGCGCCAGGCTAAATTCAAGTACCGGAATGCCTGCGGGGGTACGGCGCAAAGCGCCACGTTCCTGCAGGCGACCCGATAACTGCGTTAGATTGATGGACAATGCAGGAGTCTGGTCGCCGTCAAACAACGATCAAGCAACGGCAGGCGTCTCGGTTGCTTCTGCAGCAACAGCCGCAGCCGAAGTAATCCCCGCATCACCTTGGTTAAATGAACGAGATTTCTCTTCTTTCATCATGGGCGAAGGGGTCGTCACCGCTTTGCGCGTTTTGATAGTCAAATGACGCAGCACGGCATCATTAAACTTGAATGAGCTTTCCAGTTCGGCCAGAGATTCGCCATCGCATTCAATGTTCATCAGCACATAGTGCGCCTTATGAACCTTCTGGATCGGGTAAGCCATTTGACGGCGGCCCCAGTCTTCAAGACGGTGGATGATGCCAGAACGGGCAGTAACAAGCGCTTTGTAGCGTTCAATCATTGCCGGCACTTGCTCGGACTGGTCTGGATGAACAATAAAAACAATTTCGTAATGTCGCATGCAATCTCCCTGTGGTTAAGTGATAGCCCCCCCGCATGCGTAACGGGTGGAGCAAGGTCAGCCCCATACTATAGCAAGCAAAGCACTCGGGGGCAAGAACAGAAAGAGTGCGCCCCTCTTGAATATTGACTAGAATCATCAGCATGCTCGATAGACGCTCCCAATCACTGCTCAAGACTCTGATCGAAAACTATATTGCCGATGGTCAGCCGGTCGGCTCGCGCACATTGGCAAAACGCTCCAACCTTGAGCTGTCTCCTGCCACCATCCGCAATGTCATGTCGGACTTGGAGGAAATGGGCTTTATCACCAGCCCACACACCTCGGCTGGGCGTATTCCTACGTCTTTAGGCTATCGGCTGTTTATCGATTCTCTCTTGACGGTACGGCCGCTCACCGACGCCGATCTATCCGAAATCCAAGGTGCCATGCAGCCAGACCAGCCGCAGCGGATGATCAGTCAGGCTTCGCACCTGCTCTCGCAATTGACATCTTTCGCCGGAGTAGTCGTTGCGCCACGTCGTCAGCAACCTCGCATCCGTCAAATCGATTTCCTCAGTCTTTCGGAAAAGCGGATTTTGCTCATCATCGTGACCGAGAGTGGTGACGTACAGAACCGCATCCTGTTCACGCAACGCAACCACACGCCTTCCGAGCTTGTTTTTGCTGCCAATTACCTTAACCAGAATTGCGTTGGCTTGGAATTCAATCAAATCCGCTCGCGCGTCGTCGAAGAACTAAACCAGCTGCGCGCTGATATGTCAGACCTCATGGCCGCGGCCCTGGATGCGGGCAACCAAGTGATGGCCGATACTGCAGCTCACTATGTCATCAGTGGCGAAAGAAATCTACTCGATGTCGAAGATCTGGCTTCCAATATGACCCGAATACGCCGCCTGTTTGATTTGTTCGAACAAAAAACACACCTGGCGCAACTGTTGGCACTATCTGACGATGCCGAAGGCGTGCAGGTTTTCATCGGTAATGAATCGGGCATTG
Source organism: Rugosibacter sp. (assembly GCA_004322535.1). GTDB lineage: Bacteria > Pseudomonadota > Gammaproteobacteria > Burkholderiales > Rhodocyclaceae > Rugosibacter. Next base: position 15,064 of record SCUZ01000085.1, on the reverse strand, counting down.
CTCCACTTGATGAATGCAGCGTGGTGGCCGCGCCCTATGAGGTGGATGGCCACGTCGTTGGCTCGATCGGTGTCATCGGCCCTACGCGCATGGCCTATGAGCGGGTAATTCCGATTGTGGATATCACGGCAAAACTCCTTTCTTCGGCACTTTCTGCCCACTGATCCACCGCGCGATGTCCCGCTACGCTGCTGAACCTGCGCACCACCATGGTGACGCCCCCCACACAGCCATTGTTCTGGTTAATCTGGGTACGCCCGATGCGCCGACCGCGTCGGCTTTGCGTCGTTATCTCAAGCAATTCTTGTGGGATCCGCGCGTGGTGGAAATCCCGCGCGCCATTTGGTGGCTGATTCTGAACGGCATCATTCTTAACTTGCGCCCGGCAAAATCGGCCGCGAAATACGCAAAAATATGGCTGATCGAAGGATCGCCGCTGCGCGTACACACTGAACGGCAAGCCAAGTTGCTCAAGGGGTTGCTCGGCCAGCAGGGGCATACGAATATCAAAATCGTCTGGGCGATGCGTTATGGCAATCCTTCGATCAGCCACACGCTGGATCAGCTCAAGCAAAAAGGGGTTGAGCGAGTGCTCATTTTTCCGCTGTATCCACAATATGCCGCCAGCACCACCGCTAGCGTGATGGATGACGTGGCGAACTGGGTAAAGCGTATTCGCAACCCGCCGGAGCTACGCTTCATCAAGCAATACCCCGATCACCCCGGTTACATTACAGCGCTCGCAGCGAGCGTTCGCGAACACTGGATGATGCATGGGCGCGGAGAACGCTTGGTCATCAGCTTCCATGGCCTGCCCCAACGTTCACTTTTGCTGGGTGATCCGTATTTTTGCCTGTGCCAAAAAACCGGGCGCCTGCTGGCAGAAGCTCTTGGGCTTACTGCCGGCGACTATCTCATCACCTTTCAATCGCGCTTTGGCAAAGCCAAGTGGCTTCAACCCTACACCCAGCCGACACTGGAAAAACTCGCACGGGACGGCGTAGCTCGTGTCGATGTCATCTGCCCGGGCTTTGTTGCCGATTGCCTGGAAACACTGGAAGAAATTGCCATGGAATGCAAAGAGGCCTTTTTAGCCTCGGGAGGCAAGGTATTTTCCTACATCCCCTGCATGAACGAGCGCGCGGACTGGATTGCAGCGCTGAGTAATATCGCCACAAACCATCTGGCGGGCTGGCCTTTATCTGCTGAGGCAGATGCAGCATCTTTCGCTCGGGCCAAACAACTCGGTGCGACAAACTGAAGTAATCAACCCAAGCGCCCGGCAAAAACATCCAACTAAAGCACTCTGCCCTCGCCGAAAAAATTCTTTCCCGACCCTTACCCTGCTCTTACCTTAAAAACGCACAAGGGGCTAGGTATAATTCCGCCTTTCGCCTTCAATCAACACAAACCACCCGGCCATGCAGGAAAAATATCAACCGACTGAAATCGAACAATCTTCCCAGGCCTTCTGGAATATCGCACAAAGCTTTCACGCGACCGAGGATGCGGATAAGCCCAAATACTATTGTCTGTCAATGTTTCCTTACCCCTCGGGCAAGCTGCACATGGGCCATGTGCGCAACTACACCCTGGGCGACGTGCTCTCACGGCACTACCGCATGCGCGGTTATAACGTGCTGCAGCCGATGGGTTGGGATGCATTCGGGCTACCGGCCGAAAATGCGGCCATGCAAAACAACGTGCCCCCTGCCCAATGGACAAATGACAACATTGCCTACATGAAAAAGCAGTTGCAATCCCTGGGCTTTGCCATTGACTGGCAACGTGAGCTGGCGACCTGCCAGCCTGAATACTACCAATGGAACCAATGGCTGTTTTTGCGCATGCTGGAAAAAGGCATTGCCTATAAAAAAACGCAGGTCGTCAATTGGGATCCGGTTGATCAAACCGTGCTGGCCAATGAACAGGTGATCGACGGCCGCGGCTGGCGCACAGGTGCAGTCGTTGAAAAACGCGAAATCCCCGGTTACTACCTGGCCATTACCCGCTATGCGGATGAGCTCTTGTCCTCGCTGGATACATTGCCCGGCTGGCCCGAGCGCGTTAAAATCATGCAGGCCAACTGGATAGGCAAAAGCACCGGTGTGCGATTTGCGTTTCCCTACATGCTGGACGGCAAGCAAGAAAATTTGTGGGTATACACCACGCGTGCGGACACGGTCATGGGCGTGACATTTTGCACGGTGGCAGCAGAACACCCCTTAGCCACCCATGCGGCCAAAAACAATCCGGCCTTGGCCGCTTTTATTGATGAGTGCCAACACGGCTCTGTCATGGAAGCCGATATGGCCACCATGGAAAAAAAAGGCATGCCCACCGGGCTGTTTGTAACGCATCCACTGAGCGGCGAGCAACTAGCAGTCTGGGTCGGCAATTACGTCTTGATGAATTATGGCGATGGCGCGGTGATGGCTGTGCCGGCACATGACGAGCGCGACTTTGCGTTTGCCAAGAAATATAACCTGCCGATCAAGCCTGTGGTTGCCATTGAGGGCGAAACATTTTCTCTCGATGCCTGGCAAGACTGGTATGCCGATAAACAACGCGGGCGCTGCGTCAATTCAGGCAAATACGATGGCCTGCCGTTTGCAGAAGCGGTCACCGCCATTGCCGCGGATCTCAAAACAAAAAACCTGGGCGACACGCAAGTGCACTATCGCTTGCGCGACTGGGGTGTCTCACGGCAGCGTTACTGGGGGTGCCCTATTCCGCTGATTCATTGCGATGCCTGCGGCACCGTGCCTGTGCCGGACGATCAGTTACCGGTGAAATTGCCCACCGATTGCGTACCGGATGGTTCAGGCAATCCGCTTGCTAAACGCGCTGATTTCGTCAACTGCACTTGCCCAAAATGCGGCCAACCCGCACGGCGTGAAACAGACACCATGGATACCTTTGTGGATTCCTCCTGGTATTACGCGCGTTACTGCGCAGCGGATAACGCCACAGCCATGGTGGATGAGCGAACGAATCACTGGATGCCGGTTGACCAATACATCGGCGGGATAGAACACGCGATTCTGCATTTGCTGTACTCGCGGTTCTGGACCAAAGTCATGCGCGATCTTGATCTGGTCAGCTACGACGAACCCTTCGCCAACTTGCTCACGCAAGGCATGGTGCTCAACCATATTTTTTCGCGACGCACGGCGCAAGGCGGCATCACCTACTTTGCTCCTGAAGAGCTTGATTTGATCAAAGACGACGCAGGTCGCATCACCGGTGCCACAGCCAAAGCGGATGGTCAGGCGGTCGACTATCAAGGCATCGGCACGATGTCCAAATCCAAACGCAATGGCGTGGACCCGCAATCGCTGATTGAAACTTACGGCGCGGATACCGCACGCTTTTTCATGATGTTTGCCGCCCCGCCCGAGCAAACGCTGGAATGGGCAGATTCGGGTGTTGAAGGCGCATTTCGCTTTCTGCGCCGCTTGTGGGCGCTGGGACACGGCCTCAAGAACAGCCTTCGCCATGGGGCAACTATGCCAGAAACCCTGCCCGAGCCTGTTGCAGCGTTGCGCCGCGAAGTACACTTGCTGTTGCGCCAGGCCAATTATGACTTTACCAAGCATCAGTTCAATACCGTCGCCTCCAGCGCGATGAAAATGTTGAACAGCCTGGAAAAAGGGGTGCAAGAGTTTGCCAACGAATCTGCCAACAACACAAATGGCATGGTCGTCATCACTGAATGCGTGAGCATTCTATTGCGCCTGCTCTCGCCGTTGACGCCACACATTTGTCACACCCTCTGGCGCGAACTCGGCTATGGCAAGGACATTCTCGCCGCCCCGTGGCCCGAGCCGCTGGAGACTGCGTTGACACAGGATGAAATCGAGCTGGTGCTGCAAATCAATGGCAAGCATCGCGGCAGCCTGCGCATGAAAGTCGGCGCTGGCAAGACGGCGATTGAAGAAGCTGCGTTGGCTTCAGACGCTGCGCAAAAGCACATGGCAGGCAACCCGGCAAAAAAAGTCATTGTAGTTCTCGGCCGTCTGGTCAATATTGTTGTCTAAACTGTCTCAAGAGGAGTCACCTGTGCGCGCTATCAAACTTGCCACCCAGCTGTTCGTCACCTTCGGCTTAGTCGGCCTGCTAGCTGCCTGCGGCTTTCAGTTGCGCGGTGATTACGCTTTGCCGTTTCAAACCATGAGTATTGCCCTGGCGCCCAGCTCGGAGCTTTACGCGCAGCTCAAGCGCAGCATTGAAGCCTCATCCCCCACGCGTATCGTTGATGACCCCAAAGATGCCGAAGCGAATTTGGTGGTACTGGGCGACCGCAATGAAAAAGTCATTCTCACGTTGAACTCCGCCGGACGTGCGCGCGAATATGATTTAGTGCGCACGTTTGCTTTCAAGGTAAGCAGCGCAAATAATGCCGACTACATTCCGCCGAGCCAGATCGTTTTGCGTCGCGACATGACTTTCAATGATGATCTGGTGCTCTCCAAAGAGTCAGAAGAAGCTCTTCTCTGGCGCGACATACAAAGTGATCTGATACAGCAGTTGCTGCGTCGGCTGGCTACGGCCAAGCTTAAAGCGGCAAGTGAATCCGGCAATGCAACTACACCCTGAGCAACTCGGTGCTCACCTCAATAAGCCGTTAGCGTCACTGTATTTACTCCACGGTGACGAGCCGCTGCTGGTCATTGAAGCGGCCGATGCCATTCGCCTCGCCGCACGTCGCCAAGGCTTTGCCGAACGCGAAGTGATTGTGGCAGGCACCGGTTTTCGCTGGGACGACCTCTTTTTGGCAGCAGGCAACTTATCGCTGTTTGGCGAAACCAAGCTCATTGATCTGCGCATTCCCTCAGGCAAGCCGGGGCGTGAAGGCAGCGAGGCGTTGCAGCGTTACTGCCAGACACTAGGCTCGGGAACAGTGACCTTGATTACGCTTCCCGAACTTGACTGGCAAGCAAAAAAAGCCGCATGGGTCACCGCGCTCAGCCAAGCAGGCGTCGCGCTTGAATGCAATGCCCCGCCCTTGGTGCTGCTGCCACAGTGGCTGGCCGAGCGCCTGGCGCGCCAGCAACAAACCGCATCACGCGCCGGACTGGAATTCATCGCCGCGCATGTTGAAGGCAATTTGCTCGCCGCACACCAGGAAATTCAAAAGCTCGGTCTGCTCTATCCCGCCGGGGAAGTTTCACTCGCGCAGATAGAAGCAGCGGTATTGAATGTCGCCCGCTATGATGTCTCTGACCTGCGCGATGCGCTCAAAAATCGCGATACCGTGCGCGCTGTGCGCACGCTGGAAGGCTTGCAAGCAGAAGGCGCTGCGCCACCCCTGGTGTTGTGGGCGCTGGCCAATGAAGCACGTACCGCACAAATACGCCCGGCCCTCTTGCATGCAGCAAAAATTGACCGCATGATTAAGGGGCTTGCCACCGGCGACCTGTGGAATGAATTTTTACAGCTCGCCTTACGTTTGACACGCCCAAGGAAACTCTCATGACGCTCAAAGACACTCTGCTGCATATCGGCCAAGCCGCGCGTGATGCCTCGCATGCCGTCGCCCGCGCTTCCACCAATGCTAAAAATACCGCCCTGCTCGCCATGGCGAGCGCGATTCGTGCCCAGCGCGATGAACTGCTGGCCGCGAATGCGGCTGACCTTGCCGCAGCGAAAGCAGAAGGACTGGATGCTGCGATGATGGATCGCTTGACACTCAGCGAAAAAGGCATCGAAGCCATGGCTCAAGGATTGGAGCAGGTCGCTGCACTGCCCGACCCGGTAGGCGAGATCACCGAGTTGAGGCGCCGCCCCTCAGGCATACAAGTGGGCAAGATGCGCGTGCCGCTGGGCGTTGTCGGCATTATTTATGAAGCGCGGCCGAATGTCACGGCAGACGCCACCGCGCTGTGCCTTAAATCCGGCAATGCCGCCATTTTGCGCGGCGGCAAAGAAGCCATTCGCAGCAATCAGGCCATTGCCGTTTGCGTGAAAAAAGGGTTGGCCGCCGCTGGCCTGCCAGAAACGGCTATACAGGTTATCGAAACGACTGATCGCGCAGCGGTGGGTTATCTCATCGCCATGCCGGAATTTGTCGATGTCATCGTGCCACGCGGCGGCAAGAGTTTGATTGATCGCATCTCGCAAGAAGCCCGCGTGCCAGTCATCAAGCATCTCGATGGCAATTGCCATGTGTATGTGGATGTCGCCGCTGACCCGCAAAAAGCCATCGCCATTGTTGAGAATGCCAAAACACAACGGCTGGGCACCTGCAATACCGCAGAATCGCTGTTGATCGCCCGCCCGATTGCGGCAAGCTTATTGCCGAAAATCGCGGCGATGCTCACCGCACGCGGGATTGAGATTCGTGGCTGTGACGAAACACGTGCGCTGGTGAAAGAAGCCAAGCCGGCGAGCGAGGAAGATTACGCCACCGAATATCTCGCGGCGATTATCTCGTGCAAAGTGGTGGCTGACATTGATGAGGCCATCGCTCACATCAACAAATACTCATCAGCGCACACCGAAGCCATCGTCACTGAAAACTACACCACGGCACTGCGTTTTTTGCGTGAAGTGGATTCCGCTTCGGTCATGGTGAACGCCTCAACGCGCTTTGCCGATGGCTTTGAATATGGCCTGGGTGCCGAGATCGGTATTTCCACCGACAAGTTTCACGCCCGCGGGCCGGTGGGCCTGGAAGGACTCACCTCGCAAAAGTGGATCGTGCTGGGCAACGGCGAAGTGCGCGGGTAAATCAATCGCCATTGATGATGATCGGCATAAATTCGCCGTAATTATCCTCTTGTCGCCGTCTCGCCAGCGCCGACTTTTCAACGAACAATACAGCGTTATTCATTTAGGGGATTCGTAGTGTATTCGTGGTCTGACCCCAATACTTTTCTGCCAATACCTACAGAAAAACCAGCAACATCCATTACCTCATCAATGGCAGCGGTTCCACACGCATGATGTGGGTCAAACGGTGATTGTGTGCGGGCAGGTCAAGCCTGCTCCATCAACCGCCATGCAAGAACCGGTCGCGTCAAAAATTGGCGTTGCGCGCAAGACACTCGGTACACCCATCGCTGGTTGTTAATAGCGCATGATAGGAGTAGGCTTTACGGCATTTATCTTTTCTATGCATCCGCAGTCCCCCCCGTGTTACACAAACGAGGGGGTCGATATGAAGCTGCAGGAGTGTATAAAAAAAAGCAAAAGGACATGAGTTGTTAATAACCTGGAATATCCCCATGGTGTTGTTAAGCGTGCTGATAGCGATGATTGGGTCGCTCACGGCGCTTACCCATGCCCAACGCATGCGCGCGAGCAGCGGCCACACGGCTTTGATGTGGATGCTTGCCGGAGGGATTACGCTGGGATTGGCAATCTGGTCCATGCATTTCATTGGCATGCTGGCCTTTCATTTACCGATTCCTATCGGCTACGAACTGTCATTAACCCTTCTATCGACTTTGCCAGCGATTGCCGCAGCCCTGCTAGGTTTCTATGTGCTGCGTAAACCGGATATCAAAATAAGGCGCATCGTCGTGAGCAGTCTGCTGATGGGTGCGGGTATCAGTGCCATGCACTACACAGGCATGGCGGCCATCACGATGTCACCGCCAATTCACTATAACCCGTTGATAGTCGCAGCCTCTATCCTGATTGCCATATGCGCCTCACTAGGCGCACTCCTGATGATGTATCAGAGCAAGCAGGTCAAGATGGCGGCGTTGCCACGCTTTGTTTTGGGTGGCGTGATCATGGGCTTGGCAATTTCCGGTATGCATTACACCGGCATGTTGGGGATGCAAGTCCTGCCCGGCAGTATCTGCCTTAGCTATGCGTCTGGAATTGACCAGGATATTTCAATGATCATGGTGTCATCGATTTCCCTCTTTTGGTTTAGTGGTGGAATTATCGCCGCCTTGTTCGATCAGCGCATGACGCGACAGAATGCGGAAGCATTGGCGCTGCTTGAACAAACTCATTTGGAGTTGCAAATGCGCACCACTGATCTGCTGGAACATGAAGAATTGATACGCAACATCACCGATGCTGCGCACGATGCAGTGATACTGATCGATCACACCGGCCTGGTTACGTACTGGAACCCTGCGGCGGAGCATATGTTTGGATATACCAAGCTAGAGATGGTCGGAAAAAATCTACACGACCTGGTGGTGCCCGAGAACAATCTTGCTGCATATCGCGAAGGATTTCCTCGCTTCGTGCAGTCAGGGAAAGGACCATTTATCGGCCAAACAAGAGAAGTTCCTGCAAAGCGCAGAAACGGCGAAGTGTTTCCCGCCGAGGTCTCGCTCTCAGCTATCAAGCGACACAGCCAATGGAGCGCTGTCGGCATTGTGCGTGATGCGACCGAGCACGTTAGAATCATGGAACAGCTCAACCAGCTGGCCACCACCGATGTTCTGACAGGCATCTGCAACCGGCGCCATTTCAATGAGATGTTGACGAGTGAGATCAGGCGCTCTACACGATTCTCCAGCCCGCTGACACTGATCTTGTTCGATGTCGATCACTTCAAACGCATTAATGACACCTTCGGTCACCAGTCAGGCGACCAGACTCTGATCCAGCTGGCGCAGGTAGTCGGCGGTGCGATTCGTGTTACCGACCTGCTTGCACGCTGGGGAGGTGAGGAATTTGCCATTCTGGCGCCGGGCTGCAACCTCGATACCGGTCGGTTGCTCGCTGAAAAGATACGCCTGTTGCTTGAAAAGCAACATTTTGCCGATGTCGGGCAAGTGACCTGTAGTTTCGGAGTAGCCGACTATGCGCCTGGCGATGATGAGGACAGTCTGATGAAAAAGGCTGATCGATGTCTCTATCACGCGAAAGCGTCTGGCCGCAACCGCGTGGAAACCGTTACCACGTCGCCGACCTAGATACCAGCTTATCGCAGGCTGCATGAACTCGCGATTTATCTATCTGATCTGGCGGCGAATACAGTCTTAGGCAAACCGCTCTCCGCCTGAAACTCCCTGCTAACAGTCAAAAATACAGGCAATTTTGAGAAATGTAACGCCTTCAGCAGCAGGCCTCTTACTGAAAATACAGCGCCAGAGCAGAAGTGCAGCAATCTGTCGTATTCCCATCGAAAAATGAAACAGGGGAATTTACAGGCACGTATCTGGAAATCTTCAGAATCGAACAGCGAACCAGCAAGTCCAAACATACCGAATCGGGACTTCATCCCTGCAGAATCAAGCGTGAAACACCAACATAGACTACATCTGGACGAATGAGACTTTCTTTACGATGCAAATGCAATTCGCGCATGGCGCCTTTAGTTCTCTCTTGATGCCCCATAGGCTTTTGGAAAACACTACGTGAAAAAGTCGGCGCTGGTGGGACGGCGGTCATCAAAGAACTCATGCAGAAATATTCGAGCCTGGCCCCTTTGATCCTATGCAAAACTCGGCACTGGGGGGACGGCGAGGGACGCAAAAACTCATGTGATATTGACCCTTTATCGCTCGATAATAAAATTAATTCGAGCCTGGAAGCTTTGATCTTGTCCTCAGAACCTGGCCCCTTTGATTTTCGAAGATTGCACTCAGTTTGCGATTTCGCAATCGCGCTCTGTACCCTCAAAACGCCAGCCAACTATTAAATGAGCTCTAGGGTCGATTTCATAATAGTAGAAGCAAGAATTACGGAATTTATAGAACTCCTCAACATTGCCATTCGACAATGTCTTGCGTCCGATCAACTGCTCAGGTCGCCTCCATGCAATCCTATCAGTGCTCTTCCCAATAGCAGCCTGCATAGACATAACAAAATTTTCATGTGGAGTCACTGCACTACACGCCGCAGACATCAGCATCAACAGATAGCCCGCTAGAATTACATAGACATTTTTCTTCATCGAGCCCCTCGCGGTCTGACTTCACATAAGTCCCTCTGACCTATCTTCGTTTCTCTGACAATTGCACTGTCAATGGCCCGTTAATCAGGGCCGAATACGTTATGGCAGCAGCGGGCAACATTGTTCCCCAATTTATAAAAGCCGTCTGGTGAGGGGCGCCTGGTATGTTGAACCAATGATCATGAAGTCCGGCGGTAGCATTGATGCCCGGGATCAAGTTCAATATCTTGCTGCAGATACTCTGCTGCTTGCAAAAATCAACAAGATTATTGCCCCCTACTACATTATTTCCAATACTGTCTGAAAACTGGCGTCCGGTATTTACATCAAAGTCATATGTTGCATCCCCTGTAGCATTAGGCCGATTTTCACCCGGCATTGGATTCGTATCATACCCAACCGACGAATAAGCCCACCTTGCCGCCCCCGTCACGAAGGAATTCGTGAATCCGGTGGCAAAGTCGGTGCCATAAATCTTGGCCGATATCCCTCCTGCAAGCGCATTCGCGCCCAGACGCTCATAGCTCCAATCCTTCCCATAGTACCCATCAACCGCACCAAAGAGGGCGCCACTCGCCGCAGCCCGGGTGGCCGTCCGGAAATCCCCGCCGCTGGCAACATAACTGCCGGCAAAGCTCGCGCCCGCTGCAGCCGTCGCCGATCCGGCCACCGTCAGCGTATAGCCCGTCGTCGTTGTCGATGCCACCGCCCATGAGGTGCCGCCTGTACTACCTGCGCTCGCTGCAAAAGTGCTTCCAATGTATTGCCCCGTGTAATAAACAATTGCAATGGTGACTATGGCCCTGATGGGATCATTCAGGATTGCTTTGACTATGTTTGAGACCGACTTGAAGAGATTGAAATACCCACTCGGATCGGTACAGACCAGCGGATTGTCAAAGCAGTAGGCATAGCGGTTGTAGCTCTGCAGGTTGCCGGGTGCCTGGAGGTACGGGTCCGGACTCAGGAACCGGCCGATGACCGGATCATAGATCCGCCCGTTCATGTGGATCAGGTCCAGCTCGTCGAAGTGCTCGTGATTGGTGAAGCCCCGGGGCGTGGTCAGGGCGATGATCGTGTTGTTCGGGTCGGTCGTCCCGTTCGCAAACCGCCGGTTGCCGTACGGTTCACACCCCAGCCGTTCAACCACCGCGCCGGCGTCATCGGTGATGGCCGTGGGGCTGTTCAGAGGGTCGCGGTGGAAATAGCGCGTGACGGTGGTGGTCAGTTTGCCGTCCGAGGTCTGCTTGACCAGGGCCACCGTCATGCCGTAGGCGGTCAGGTAGTGGCGCTGTTCCACGGTGCTGGCCGTGGTCCGGGTTTCTTTTTCGTAGAAGAGACTGCCGCTGTTGTCCGGGTTGAGGTAGATCGTGCTGCGGGTCTCCGCCGCGGAGGTGACGACGGATTTCAGCCGCTGGTGTTCCGGCCCGTATTGCGAGAGTTCGAGCTTGACGTTGCTGGTGGCGTCGTTGTAGATCACGCTGGGCATGTTGAAGCTGGTGACGGTGGCGATGCGCCCCTTGCCCAGCACGACTGGTTATTGGCGTCGTACTGCGTGGCGCTGGCCAGGTTGCCGTTGGCCTTGGGACAGGAACCACCAGAAGCATAGGCGGCGCGGGAGCGGCGATGGGTGGCGTGGCGGCGTCTGGGATGAGCCACGCAAAAGTCGGCGCTGGTGAGACGGCGAGATATGAAAGAACTCATGCAGAAATATTCGAGCCTGGCCCCTTTGATACCTTTGATACCTCCTTTGATACCTTTGATACTTGCCTTTGATATGGCCCCTTTGATACTTTGATAATGCACGAAGATTCTGCTAAAAACAACGACTGCCTTCGGTGCGATACCCAACGATAATTCCGACTGGGCTTACTTCCCAGTGAACAATACAGCCTTCTCTTTCTGGTGAAACATACACCCAGCTTCCATTATCTAATTTGTAATTTCTGTCCTGCCAACCTGTACTGGATGCATAGCTGTTTTTACGCTTAGTCAGCCTATCTATAGGCTCCCCAACCCATTCATCTGCATATTGCTTGACGGCCTAATCTGAGACACACATCCGGCAGCAACGACCATCAACGTTACAAAAACGATATAGCGAACAGAATTTCGTATTCGTATTAAACAAAGTTGAGCCATTATCAATGAGCCTTATTCACTCTCAATACATCAGCAACAGGAGCGACATTATTAATCTGGCCAGCATATGTGATTATCGCAGCAGGGAGCATCCCCGGAACATTCAAAATACTTCGGGGCCAAATCAAAGGGGCCAGGCTCGAATTATTTTCAGCATTAGGCATCATATTCCCAACTCTCCTTGTCCCGCCTTCTGTGCCGTCGCGGTTTTGTCCTGCGCATACGGCCTGCCGCGCGGTTTGGCTTCGCGCCGCTGTCCCGTCATGGCCTCAATCTTGGCATAAAAACGTGAATTGCCCAAGGGTTGATTCTGATTCAGCGCCAAACGGATATCGTCTATCGCCTGGCTATCCAACTCTGCCCGGAACAGGTCACGATAGGCTGCCTGCCTTGCTTGGTCTGTGCGCTGCATCGCCAGATAAAGGGCATGCGGCGTGAGGCAGGTATTGGCCTGACCAAGGGCATTGTGGCGATAGCTGGTCCAGCGGTAGTGGGCGGCGTCATCCACTATCGCGGCACGCACAGGATTGAGTTCGATGTAGCGCTGACAGCTGAGCAGGTAGGTTTCGGCCTGGACCGCGAAGATTTCCGCTGGTCCCGAAGATTATGGAACGATTGCGCAGTCCTCCTGCGAACCCTCGTAGCGCCAGCCGACAATCTTTCGAGATGATTTGTCAATCTCGAAATAAACCTGACAACCCGGTCCAAAACGATATTCCTGCTCAATATTGCCGTTAGGCAAACTCTTCGTAAAACCACGATTTTCAGGATAGCGGTTCATGGAGTTATTCGAATCTTCGGCGGTCCTACCAACATGCCTCTGCATCCTATCCATGAAGTTTTCATGCGCACGTCCAGAAGCACATGCTGTCAATGAGACACACAGAATGACTGGAAGGACTGAACACAGGCGCGGCAAGGGATTCATGATTCGTGTCTCCTCCAATCAGTGCATGACCAATTATCGCGACCGATAGACCGAAACTCTATCATATAGCGCAGGCACTGTTACCAACACCGAAGCGGGAATGGTCACGAGTTTGAACCATCCCGATTCAACCCAGTCTCTATGGAGCATAAAACCATTCATTCCACGATTTTTACTTGCGTCCCCGCTTTGACTACGCCATCAGGATAAGCGCCATTCATCAAGCGCAATTGCGCTTCCGGATGCGGCAGCGTGGTGGAAGACCGCTTGACCAGCTGAGCAAAGCCGCCTTGCGGCAATGCCGCTAAGCGCAACTTCCAGGAGCGGGCCAGCGGGCGATCCTTATCGCTTATTGCACGAAAGGTTTTTTCTGCCGCGAGCAGCGTTTCACGTTCGCGTCGCAAGGCGTCTGCGCTCCTGGCGGCATGCAGGAAAAGATAGGCGTGTTTTTCTGGCCCGGTGACCAAGGTGGCGTCAACCTGCTGCACCGCTTCTTGCGCCCCGTCTTTTACGCGGGCAGTGCCAACAAAGGTGGTCGCGGCAAAGCCGTTAATGGTTGTTTGCGCTGTACGCCCGTTGATCGGATTGAAAATCGTGCGCAGAATATCGGCGTGCGTCGCCCCCGCGTCTGCCGGCACGCTGCGCATGATCAATGCCGCATCGCCTGCGCCATTCGTCATGATGAGCGCTTCCGACGTATTCTTTATCCGCCAGCCGGTAGGTGCGGTGAGCGCAAAGCCCATGGGTTCGTGAAAAAACTGCTGGCCACGGATGACGCCCTCTTCGCGGCTTTCACCAAAGGGAATGCCATCAATCGCCTTGAGGTAGCGCTCGCGTCCGTTTTCCGCTTTTGGTTCTTGATGCAGCAAGGCTGTTTGGCGAATATCTTCCAGCCGCTTGTCGCTGCTCGGGTGCGAGGCTAGCCAATCGGTGCGCGGCGGCGGTATGCGGCCCTCGCTGCGTGCAGTGTCGGCGGCAAACTGTTCCTGATTTTTCAGCATGCGAATGACATCAATCATGCGCGCGGAATCGTAATGATTGCGGGTAATGTATTCAGCACCCAATTGGTCGGCTTGTGATTCCTGCTCGCGGCTGTAGGAGGCGATATATCCCGCGGCAGTGATCTGCGAAACCTGATTGGTCAGATCACCTGCCCCGCCATAACCTTTGCTCTCCAGTACGGCACCGAGCACATTCGCCAGCAGCACGCCCACACCGGCAGCCTGCTGGCGCGTGGCGCGTTGCGAAGCATGGCGCGCAGTCACATGGCCGATTTCATGCCCCAGCACACCGGCTAGCTCGGCTTCATCATCAAGATAAGCGAGAATGCCGCGCGTGATATAGACATACCCGCCGGGCAAGGCAAAGGCATTGACCTCGGGGCTGTCAAGCACCGTAAAGTGCCATTCGAGCGTGCTCCGGTGCGAGGCTTTGGCCAGCCTTTGCCCCACGCTATTAACGTAGTCCTGAAGTGATGGATTCTCCAGCGCACGATATTCTTTCAGCACTTCCTGGTGCGCTTTTTGCCCCGCTTGCAGCTCGCTGCGCTCATCCATCACCGTGCGTTCATATTGCCCTGTCACGGGGTTGCGCACGTTGGCGCAGGATGCGAGAAAAGCCAAAGCAACAACGGTAAGACAAAACCGGAATTTCATTTCACCTCGCCGCAAAAACGCATAAAACATCACGCCGACAAAAGCTGACGCAGCACGAACGGCAGAATACCGCCATGCCGGTAGTAATCGACCTCAATCGGTGTATCGATCCGCAAGCGGAGTGCGATGCGCCGCGTTGTGCCATTAAATTGACGAACCACCAGGGTCACCTCTTGCTGCGGCTGTATATCGCCGTCCAATCCTTCGAGGTCAAAAATCTCGTTGCCAATAATCCCCAACGACTCGGCCGATTCCGTACCAAGGAATTGCAATGGCAAGACGCCCATACCAATAAGATTGGCGCGATGGATGCGCTCAAAGCTGCGGGCGATGACGGCTTTCACACCCAGCAGTTGCGTGCCCTTCGCTGCCCAGTCGCGGGATGAGCCAGTGCCATACTCTTCGCCGGCAAAAATAACCGTGGGCACGCCGTCCGCCATGTAGCGCATGGCGGCATCGAAAATGAAC
>SCUZ01000084.1 GCA_004322535.1 Rugosibacter sp. | reverse complement strand
CTCGGTAATCCCGGAGCCGACTATGCCAAAACCCGGCATAACGCCGGGTTTTGGTTTTGTGAGCACTTATCCCGCGAGTTGGGTGCGCCACTGAAGCATGAAGCGCGCTTTCACGGTTTGGTCGGTGCTTCGCGCGCGACCGGTGTTCACTTGCTGCTACCGCAAACATTCATGAATCGTTCCGGGCAAGCCGTGCGCGCACTGATGCAGTTTTATCGCGTCGAACCCGCAGAAATGCTCGTGGTGCATGATGAGCTTGATATACCTCCTGGCCAGATGCGCTTGAAATTCGGTGGTGGTTTGGGCGGGCATAATGGCTTGAAAGACATTACCGCGCACCTGGGCACGCAGGATTACTGGCGGCTGCGCATAGGCATTGGCCATCCGGGCGATAAAAACGAAGTCATCCACTATGTTCTCAAGCCGCCGCGCAAAGAAGAGCAAACCGAGATTGACGACGCCTTGAATACCGCATTGTCAGCTTGGCCGCTGCTCGCGAAGGGGGAGTATGAAGCTGCCACGCAACGCATTAACTCTAAACCTGTCGCAACGAAAAAAGGAAACACATGAGCCTCAAATGTGGCATCGTCGGCTTACCCAATGTGGGTAAATCCACCTTGTTCAATGCCTTGACCAAGTCAGGCATTGCAGCAGAGAACTACCCCTTTTGCACCATCGAGCCGAATGTCGGTATTGTCGAGGTGCCAGACCCGCGTCTGGCGGCCTTGTCAGCCATCGTCAAGCCGCAGAAAATACAGCCGGCGATTGTCGAATTTGTCGATATTGCCGGGTTGGTCGCCGGTGCCAGCAAGGGCGAAGGGCTGGGCAACCAGTTTCTTGCCAACATCCGCGAGACGGATGCCATCGTGCATGTCGTGCGCTGTTTTTCCGATGACAACGTGGTACACGTCGCCGGCAAGGTTGATCCGTTATCCGACATTGAAGTGATCGATACCGAGCTGGCTCTGGCTGACATGAGCGTGGTCGACAAAGCGTTGACGCGCAACAGGAAGCTGGCCAATTCCGGCGACAAGGATGCCAAACTATTGTGCGCCGTGCTGGAAAAATGCTTAGCCCAGCTCGACCAGGCCCAGGCCGTGCGTGCGCTTGATTTGTCGGCGGAAGAGGCAGCCTTGCTCAAGCCTTTTTGTCTCATCACCGCCAAGCCGGTGCTGTATGTGGCCAACGTCAAGGAAGGTGGTTTCGGCAACAATCCCTATCTTGATGCCGTGCGCGCGCATGCCTCCAGTGAGAAAGCCGAAGTGGTCGCCATTTGCGCCGCGATCGAAGCCGAAATCGCCGAACTGGAAGATGATGAAAAGCAGATGTTCCTCGCCGACCTCGGCCTGGATGAACCTGGCTTGAACCGGCTGATTCGCGGCGCCTACAAACTCCTCGGTCTGCAAACCTATTTCACCGCAGGCGTAAAAGAAGTCCGCGCGTGGACCATCCATGCCGGTGACACCGCACCGCAGGCTGCCGGCGTGATCCATACCGATTTTGAAAAAGGCTTCATCCGTGCGCAGACCATTGGTTTTGATGATTTCATCACCTACAAGGGCGAAGCCGGTGCCAAAGAGGCAGGCAAGATGCGCGTCGAAGGCAAGGAGTATGTGGTCAAGGATGGCGACGTCATGAACTTTTTGTTTAACGTCTAAGTCGGCACTGGTGATATGGTGTTCTCGTTGCCATCAAAAGTTTGGGGGCATTGCCGTTTTACAATCGACTGCAGAATCTTTGCCATAAAAACCAGACTCTATGCCTCAGGATCCTGTCGATAAAAATCTGTTACGCATGGAGGCGCGTCGGTTTGCTTCCCGCTGTGAAGGGCAGATCGCCAGTATTGAGCGAGCCGATAGTTTGCGTGAGGTTGTGCGGCTAGCGGGCGTGATCCATTTGCCTTATCCGTTGAGTGAAGAGCCTGCGGCGCGCGATGCGTTGCATCATCTCACTCTCCGCAGTGAAGATCGGGCGCGGGAATTGATCCGGTTGCAGTTGCAGAATTACTCTCGGGTAGAACCCTATTTACGCGATAAATGGCGGCGCAATTTGTTTGATTCGTGGAGTAATCTCACTGGCGCGTTTGCGCATTTACGCGCATGGGCACAGACGCGGCTAGCCTTGGTTGAGCAGCAATTGCCGGATTAATTTCGGGTAGCCGTTAGCCAGTGAGCTTAGCGTAGTTTTTGTTCGACATGTGCTGCGAGTTCGGGTGGTAACCCCGGCAGGCTGCGTGCTTTCAGGTAGGCATCATGCGCGGTAGCGCTTTGCCCATCGGCTTCCAGTGCAATGCCTAGTCCAGCCCACCAGCGTGCTTCGCTGGGGGCCAGTCGGGTCGCTGCCTGATATCTTTCGACGGCTTCATGGGAGCGTCCGGCGCGGTTGAGCAGCACTGCGAGAAATCCCTGGTACTCGGCGCTTTTTTCACCGCTAGCTGCTTGTTGCTGCATCAAATCCAGGGCGGTGGTGGTCTGATGACGTTCTACGAACAATCGCGCCAACGTGAGCGTCGAGGCCAGGCGTGTAGCGGGCAGATCAATCCCTTCACGCAGCACTTTTTCAGCGGCGTCCCAGCGCTGGGTATCGATGAGCAAGCCGGCTAAAACCTGACGTGATGCGGCGTGCTCAGGCGCAAGAGCCAATGCTGCTTGATATTGCGCTATGGCATCCTCCGGCCGACCAGCGCGTTGCGTCTCTCGCCCCGATTGATAGATGGTTTCCGCCCGCTCCGTCGGACTGGGCAAATGTTCCTGTTTTTCAATCCGCGGCGTGCCGGTGGCTTTGGGATTGCCGGTGTTATGCATGGGTGGCAAGAGCAGGCCGGTTGCTGGTGCTGCGGATGCTTTAACTCTTTCAGCGGCAGGTGCGGCCCGGGCTGCTTTTTGTGGATTAGAGCTTGTTGGAGATGATTTAGTGGTGGTTGCAGTGGGATTTTGTGTAGGCTCGACCTTGCTTGTGGCAGGTTGAACGAAGGTGGCAGGTTGGCCACCTTTGGTTGGGGCTGCTTCTGCTAAAACAGTTGCAGTGGGTGGCTGAGGTGCCGGGAACTTATTTGTAACAGCAGTGATCGGTACTGGTACGGCCTCGTTGTGTGGCGCTGGGTTCACTACAGGTGTAGGAGGGTTTTTCCGCCATTGCCATGCAGCCAGAATCGCACCTGTTATTAAAACCAGCAGAATAGCCATCCGCTTGGGCCAGGGCGAAGCTATTTCACGGCGAGCGGCGAGCGGTGTCACTGCAGAAGGCAGGGCACCACGTTCCGCTTCGCTGGCGCGACGTGCATCCAGGTCGCGCAACATTTTATTTACCAGGCTCATAGCAACCTCACCAGTTTTTCCACCATGAAATTCGTCGCGCGCCTTCTGTATCGCGTCCTGCCTGTACAACATGAGTCCTGACGACGGTCGGCTTGCCTTCACCAAAGGCAAGCAAAAGCGCTTTATGCGCCAGGATATTGACCAAACGCGGTGTGCCGAAAGATAAGTGCCACAATAATGCGGTCGTATTGCCTGTGAATAGGTCATTGCCTCGATATCCTGCAACACGCAGGCGATGACTCAGGTAGTGAGACACTTCTTCGCGGCGTAAACCCGGCATGCGATAGTGCAGCACAATGCGTTGCCGCAACTGACGGACTGCCGGATTGGCCAGTTTTTCGTCGAGTTCGGGTTGGCCAAACATAATGACTTGAACCAGTTTTTGTTTTTCCGTTTCCAGGTTCGACAGTAGGCGCAGGGTTTCCAGGCTTTCCAGTGGCATGCACTGTGCCTCGTCAAGCACGACTAGCACCTTTTTTCCCTTGGCCGCTTGCTCAAGCAAGTACCGATTGATGATTTTGATCAGTTGAAAGCTGGGATCATTGAGTGCATCTGCCAGCGTAAGGCCCAACTCCTCGGCAATTGCACCCAGCAATGCCCGTGGATCGAGCATTGGGTTAGGCAAATAAGCAACGACATGATCTTCATCCAGTGTTGATAATAACCGGCGGCACAGCAGCGTCTTTCCTGTGCCGACTTCCCCCGTGATCTTGATGAATCCTTCACCCGACGAGAGGCCGATGAGCAGCGTGTTCAGTGCTTCCTGATGGGCATCGTTGGAATAAATAAAGCTGGTATCGGGCGTGATGCCGAAGGGAAGCTCAGAGAGGCCGAAGTGATTGAGGTACATGGCTTCTGCCAGTTAACGTTTTGATTCCGCTGACGACTGATAGGATTTCAACCGCTCTTGCACGATGCTGATATCTTGCGCCCAGGTTTGATCATTGCGGATAACTGTTGTTTTAATCAAGATCACCAACTCACGTTTGGTGAGCCCGCTGCTACGTTGGCCTAGCAAACTAGCCGCAACGCCGGTAGCGCCTGGTAGCTGGGAACGATCAGACGATTGTTCCTGACGCATCAATCCCCCAATGGCGACAATATTGCCATCTTGCACGCGGACAATGCTGTCTGTTTCATTGATATTGCTGGTCGCCAAAGGCAAGCTGAACGAACCCAGGGTGCCTAGACTAACCGTTTTGTTTTTTTCGCTGACCACACTGACCATTGGATGTACATGCAGGATGATATTGCCTTCTTCGTCAATCTGCGGCGTGACATCCAATGAAATACCGGAGAAGTAGGGTTCCAGGGTCAAGCTCGGGGTAACCACGGTGCCCGTCGTCGTGGTTGTTGTCGATGTGGTCAGGTTGGTAATAAAGAGTTCATCAGTGCCCACTTTAAGTACCGCTTTTTGATTGTTGACGGTTGCAATGCGCGGACTGGAAAGCACGGTGACACTGCCTTGCGTCTCTAAAAAGTTAAGCAGTGCCGCAAAGTTTGCGGATTGAAAGGCGAGTCCTAGAAAGCCTTGCCCAAGAGCTGTTGCGGCAATAAGCCCGCCCGCTCCCGGAAGTACTGTGCCGTTTCCGGAGAATAGTTCATCGACGCGGTTTGTCGCGGTCACCGCATCAGAAGGAATCCCGGTAATTGCCTCACCAGGTTGCGTGCGCAAAATCGTACCGGGTTGTACAACGCCTGCGGACACACGCCGGTTTTTGCCGTTGAATGTTGACCAGTTGATACCGGATTGATAACCCTCTGACAGGGCGACATCGACAATTTTGGCTTCAATCATGACTTGTCGATCAGCGATCAACTGTGTTGCTTTGAGATACTTGTCCACATTCGCCAGCTCGCTGGGCATGGCGCGCACTACCACCACGCCAGAGGCTGAATTGATGACGACACTACGTCCATCGGTTGTACCGAGAATTGCTGTTAACGCAGTTTTCAGGTCCCCCCAAAAATCGCTATCAGTTGTCATGCTTACCCGACTGGCATCATTGCTGCGTGAACCGCTGGAAACCGCGCCACCGCCTGCGGTTGCTTGCGTAGCCTGAGTGGCAGATCCCCCTGCGCCGCCTCCGCCTCCGGTAGTTATTGAATTGGCTGTGACGCGCAAGTCACTAGAGCCTTGGCGATGACTTGCCAGATAGTTGATCTGGAAGACACGCGTTTTCATCGTATTTGATTCAATGAAAATGCGCTTCCCCTGAATGCGATATTCATAGCCGAATAGTTCACGTATCGTATCTAACGACTCCAGGACCGTAACGTTTTTGAGGTTGATTGTGATATTGCCGCTGACATCCGGCGGTAAGAGCATGCTGTAGGGTGTGCCCGAAACCAGCGCCATGAATACCTGAGCAGCCGGAGCTTCGACGACAGACAGATCGAATCGCGATTCACTGGGCGGGGCTATGGTAGCCTGCATGAGGCTTGGCATGAGCGCCGCGTCAGGTGCTGCCGGACGGGCTTTGCGGTCGGTGGCTGACTGCAACAGCACATCGTTAATCTGGTTGAGCACTTCATTATTTTTATGCCGTGGGGTAGAGCAAGCCATCAGCGCAGGGAGTACGCAGAGTGCGGCAAGCCAGCGGATAAGGTTTATCATTTTTTAGGGGTTTCCGTCGGAGGTTGCTTCACGTGATGGGTGGTGGCATGCAGTTTGGCCACCGGTTTTTTTTGGATGGAGGGGGTCAGCCGTAAAACTTCCTGGCCGTTATCGCCCTGCAATACCACTTCGTCTTCGGCAATTTTAATGACGCGCTGTTCACCCACTTTGCTGCCTAGACGCACTGTCTGCCCGGCAATCAGTGCCGTCGATCGACCTTTTCCTGGCCGCACAATAATGGTTTGCAGACCCAGACTGTTATCTGTGTTCGAAGATAAACCGTCAGCCATCGGCGCATCTGCCGGACGGGTGGGATCAGCCACTTGGGCTGCCGCTGTTAGCGAGAGTAGAGCAAGAAAAAATATTGTCGCGCGTCGCATCACATGACCAGCCAATCTTTATCCAAACTCAACGTGTAGACGCGCAGCACCATTTCATTTCGCGGGTAGTGTGTGGATATGAGCTCAAGCCGGTTCCACATTAAGCGTTGCGGCATGGCTTCCAGGCCGGTTAAATAATTCAGCAAGTCAAGGTAGCTGCCTGCCAGGCGGAGCTCGATGCCGTGTTGCCAAATGCCATCGGCGGATGATGTGGTTGTGGTCTCCGCGCTACGGGTGGAAGCCTGATAACTCGCGCCGGGTGCATTTTTGGTGGGGTGTCCCACAGGTTCAGGTGGCAGGGTTTTTAATTCAAGGAGTTCAACGCCGCGATTACGTGCGAGCAGGTCTTCCAGAAAACCGCGCATGCGTGAAGGCGACACCATGCCCTGCTCAAAGCGTGTTAGCTGTGTATTGATGGCATTCATGGCATCTTTTAGCTGAGTCAGGCGTCGCCGATTCGCCGCATCTGGGTCGGCGACAGCCTGCACGGTAATAAGCTGCACTTTTTGCTGCAACAGCTCGGTACGCGTGACAATAGTTTCAGCTTGTGCTGCGTGTGTTTTTTGCCAAGTGGCATCAATGCCGAAATTAAACAGCACGAAACCGCCACCCAAAAGCAGGGCAATCGCAAGAATCGCTCGTTCCCGGCGCGGGCGCGCCAGAAACTGCGCGCACCAGTTCTGCCAGCGCATACGGAGTGCGTTCATGGCTTGACTCCCTGCGATACGGATGTTGGCATGAGCACGAAATGGATCGGTTGCCGGGGGAGCTTGAGCCCCTTGGATTGAACGGCTGGAAAAGTCGGCGCTGGCGAGACGGTGGCCGTGGCTGCCTGGGGTGTACCGGTTGCGGTGTTATTCGAGCTGATATCGCGTTGCAGGCTGAGCGCTGAAAATTGCCGCCCCTGGAATGTTTTTTCGCCACCCAGGCGGCGGATGTAGTCCGGCACAGTTTTTTCGTCAAACGTGCTGCCGCGAATTTCCATATCGCTGCCGCCAGCGCCCAATGTAAAGCCGGTGAGCCATAAACCGGCAGGCACCTGGTGCGCAAACCCCAGCAGATAGGCAGAAAATCCGCTGCTGTTCCCAATGGCACCGCTTTCCAGCAAGCGGGCAATTTCTTCGCGGCGGGTGAGCGCCGCTTGTGCATGGTTAACTTCAGCGACGAGTTGAGGATTGGCTGGCCGGCTGGCCAATTGGTTGGCTTGATCCAGTGCAAGCTTGACTGCTTCCAGTTCGCCGCTGATGGTGGCTGCCTGACTTTGCTGCTGCGAAAGATCGCGGTGGGCGACAAGCGACGTCACACCCAGGACGCTGAACAGGGCGACTGCCGCCAACACCAGATTATTCAGGTTCAGCCAATCGTGAACCTTCAAGAACCGCGCGTGGTAAAGGTTGATTTGCACGCTCAAGGTGCAGGTTCCTCACGCAGGGCGGCACCCAAGGCGCGCAGGCATTGGAATTGGCGCTGCGGATCAAGCAGCGCCGGTACGGCACTGAGATCGACGATATCGGCCAGATTTAAGGTGGTAACAGTGAGCGACAGGTTGTTGCGCAGGTAATCCATATATCCGGTAACTCCGGGAATAGTACCTACGACAAGGCCAGAGAGCGGCACCATGCTATAGCTGCGGTCAAAATTATCCAGTGAGCGTTGTATATCCAGCGTGATGCGCTCGAAGAGCTGCTCTCGCCGTTCTGGGCTAGCCGATAGCAGTTGTCCTGCCGAAATCTCAATATGCCGCGCTACGAGCAGATCCCCACCAAAGGTAAAGGTCAGCAGCCCTTCGGACTCATCAAAAATGAGCATGGCCAAGCCGCGATCCTCTTTTTCGAGCAAAGATGATATGTTGCGTTGAGCGAGCTCTGGTAAGTCAATCGCGGTGAGCTCGAGTTTGGCTGATTGGAAGGATTGTATGAGCGGTGCCATCACCGTTTCAGCTGCCAGCAGTGCATAGACTTGCGGTGAGCGGCCGAGCGGGGGGATTGGCAAAAGATCAATTGCGGCAGTATCTACGGGAAAGTCCACTTGGTCTTTGAGTTTCCAGCGAACGATTTCACGTGCTTCGTCAAGCGGTCCGTCGACGGCATCAGTCAAAACCACCTGATACTGGCCAGCGGGAAGCAACGCCGTGAGATGATGGTGATGCAGCCGTAAAGGCTTTTTGAGGGCAGTCAAGGTCGTGGCATCATCCGCGCCGCGTTCGATGGATTCAGCTAGCAGCACTTGTGGCAGGTGGTCTGTCGTGCGAAGAATGTGCACGAAATCAAATCGGCGTGGACTTTGCCCTATAGCTAGCCAGCCAGGTTCGTGTGGTATTTTGAGAAATGGGAGCATAAGGCTAAGAAGGCTAATTCCCGCCACTATACTGAGTTACGCGCTGATTCAACGGGCAAAGTCAGCCCTAAAGCTTGTCCAATTGGGCAGATTAGAAACATTGCAGCGGGCTGAACGCGGATACAAAAAAGTCGGCGTTGGTGATGCGGTAAAACAGGGCGATGGCAAAGCAGGTATTCAGCAAAAAATTAAAAACAGGGCCAGACAGAATGTGCCTGGTCCTGCTTCTAACGTGACAATAGCGTATTAATGCATGGGCTAGCAGCCCGTTGTATCACCGTTTGCAGAGGGCGGTGTTGTCGCACCAATGATTGCAGCGCCACCGGCAAGGGTTGGTGCGGTGTAGGTAAAAAAGCAGGTTGCCGGGTTGTTACCCCCGTTCACGCGGACAGTGAGCACGGCACCTGCGCCAGCCCCACCGCCTGTGGTCGACATTTGCTCTGCAGTGAGTGCGGCGGCGGTGGCTGGGAATGTGGAGATTAAACCTGCTGAATCAACGATTCCTGCCAGATTCGCTGTGGGATAGTTGTTCAGGATCTGTACTCGGCCAGATTCCGTACATAGATTGGTGGTGTTGTTGGCAGTCGCCGGCCCAAAACCGAGATTGACCGGACAAGCGACCGCATCAGCTACACCGCCACGCGCCAGGGCGGTGCCATGCACCAGGGCCGCCGCGGCACCAACCGCACCGCGTGCTGCATTGAGTTTGGCAATCCGCGCATCACGTTGCAGGTTGGTGAAGCGCGGTAAAGCCACGGCGGCCAGAATGCCCAGGATAGTAATGACCACTACCAGTTCGATTAAGGTAAAGCCGGTTTGACTTTTACGCATGAATTACTCCTCGATTTCAAATACAGCAGTTTATCAAATAGATTGGGCATAGCATGGCAGCACGATAACGATAGAAGCAGCACAACGGTATTTTGTTTATTGGTTAACGGTAAAAAAATCCTTTTCTCAAGCATCTCAATAAAATTACTAGACAAAACCAGGCAATCGGCATGCCATAAGTTGCCGGCAAGTTTTTGCCATGATCAGTGTGTTTGCCATTGAAACGAATGGACAGGCTCCAGATGTGCGTGCCCATTGCCTGTCAATACCACACGCAGGCGAACTTCCGGCATTTTTTTTGGCAGGGTTGTCTTCGTGCCGGCAAGCTCATTGCGACCTAAAGGGCTTAGCTGAATGCGGTCAGCAACTTTGGGCAGATAAACGACTTCTGTACGGCGGCTATCCCAATACCATGCGCCAGGTATTGGCGCAGCTTGAGCCGGGTAAGCGCCCGCATAGCCAAGCGGCTGGGGAGACAGCCATTGAAAGGGGTTTTCACGTTGCAGCATGGCGTTATCAGCGGATTCGCCCCGGGTTCCACGGCTCATGAGCTCATAGCTGAGAGCGCGCTCAAGCGCCGCCACGTTATCTTCAAATCCCCGTCGTTCGGCTTCTGCCTGGGTAAATAGCAACCCTTGAAAAAGAAAATAGGCCGCAACGCTGATAATCACCAAAACCACGGAAAATTCTAGCGAGGTGAGTCCGCATAAACGGGCTGGCTTGACCGGATACGGTCGCAAGCGTTGATATCTGGACAGGCTGCCCATGCGATCAGTGCTTGATCATCGTGCTGCCCAAATCCCAAATGGGCAGAAAAATACCCAGGGCGAGCACCAGCACCATCGCGCCAAGCGCAACGATCAGAATCGGTTCGATTTGCTGGGAAAGCGTTTTGAGTTCGTACTCCACTTCGCTTTGGTACATGTCGGCGACTTCCTGCATCATGTCGTCCAATGCGCCGGATTCTTCGCCAACGGCAATCATCTGGATCACTACGGGGGTAAACACCCCCGCTGCAATCGTGGTGTGCAGCACACTTTCGCCACGCTCGATGCCTTCACGCATTTTTTCGATTTTGGCGGCAATGAAGGCATTATCAACTGTTTCCGCCACATTGCTCAGTGCCTGAATGATGGGTACTCCGCTGCGTGACGACAAGGCAAAGGCGCGCGCAAAACGCGCCAGTGTGCCTTTTTGGATGATCTTTCCGGCAACCGGGATTTTCATCTTGAGACGATCCCAGTCGTAGCGACCTTGGTCAGTTTTACGCCAGGCATTAAAGGCGAGCACTGCCAAGGTTGCCCCGGCGATCAAAAAGGGCCAGGAATTCACTATGAACTCCGAAAAACCGATCAACACGCGTGTCATCAGCGGTAATTCTGCGTTCAAGCCTTTGAAGGTTTTGGCAAATGCCGGGATAACAAAAATATTGATTACCAGCATGGCGATGGCCATGGCGGCTATAACAAAAGAGGGATAGCGCAAAGCGGCCTTCACCTGCTCTTTCATGAAGCGCTCAAAATCAAGATGTTCAAACAGACGGATGAATACTTCTTCCAGTCGTCCTGTCATCTCTCCTACCCGCACCATAGACAGATAAAACGGTGAGAATACCTCCGGATGCCGCGCGAGCGAGAGCGAAAGATCACGTCCAGAGTCCAGGCCTTCGCGCACATTACCGAGTACGGTTTTCATTGCCGGGTTGTTGTTCGATTCCTGCAATCCAGCCAAAGCCCGCATGATTGGCACCCCTGCACGCAGCAGGGTGTGTAGCTGGCGTGAAAAGAGCAGCACGTCAATGGGGCTGACTTTTTCCTTGAAGAACTGAAAACTCGGCATTGCGGACACACTGTCTTGCTTGCTTGTGGTGGACGAGTTCGTGCCCTGTGGTTTGATCTCGATCGGTGTGATGCGCATGCCCAGCAAGCTATCGGCAACCGCATTGGCGGCTGCGCCTTCCATCACGCCTTTGACTATATCCCCTGCACCATTGCGGCCGCGCCAGCTGAAATCAGGCATAGAGTTTCCTATTCGTCGAGTTGCGTACTAATCCGCATGGCTTCATCCACCGTGGTTTTGCCATCCAGCACCAGGCGCACCGCATCATGGCGCAAGGTTTTTCCCGCCATTTGCTGGCGGCCTAAGGCCATGAATTCATTGGGATCTCCACGGTTGACTGCTTCTACCATCATGTTGGTCATTTCCAGTATTTCGTATACCGCCTGGCGACCTTGATAACCGGTGTTGGCGCAATGACTGCATCCTTGACCATGGACATAGCGGTGGTCATCCACGTGATCTTCCAGCTCGCTTTTGAGCCATAAATGCTCGTGCGGCAACAAGGTATAAGGCACGGTACAGTTTGTACAGACCAGCCGCACCAGACGTTGCGCGAGCACGATTTGCACGGAGAGAGCCACCATATAACGCGGCACACCCATGTCCAGCAGGCGGATAGGCGTCGATAAGGCATCATTGGTATGCAAAGTCGAGAGC
>SCUZ01000083.1 GCA_004322535.1 Rugosibacter sp. | reverse complement strand
TGGTACGGCTTATTACAGCCTGGTTGCCCAAGGCGATAGCTGGCTGATTCAGTCCAAGAAAACCATTGTGCTGAACGACCGTATCGACCAGGTACTGGATGTTTATCTGGTCTAGCAAACCCTTGAGCCTGTAAACGGCTCGAATCTGCCGGACGATAAAGGACATACGCCAATGAGCAGTTACGCACTTGAAAAAGCGATGTGGACTGTAGGCACCAGTCCTGAAGAGGCTCAAAAGTTTCGTCAATCTCCGGTCACGTATGCAGAACAGTTCAATCTCGATGCCGATGAAAAAGTCAGTCTCGCCACGCTTGCTGTCGGCGACATGGCGCGACGCGGTGCCAGCACGTTATTGCTGTTGATGGGTTTCATGGCAGTCCATGGACCCGGTGGGATGGGTGAGTACCTGCAGCGGATGAACAAGAAATAATGACGCTGGAGTGAATTCTTAAATCTATAAAAATACAGGAGAGCACATCATGGCAGCACTTGTCGGTGGATTTTTAATGCCGCATGATCCTTTCATGTCGGCCGCGCCCCATGCTGCACCCAAGGAAAAGGTCGATAACACCATGGCCTCTTTTCGCCAGATAGAAGAACGAATTCGTGAGCTAGCGGCGGATACGGTCGTCATCATTGGCGACGATCATTACTGCATTTTCGGCCCGCATTGCATTCCACGCTGCCTGATCGCGATTGGTGATGTGGAAGGCCCGGTTGAAGACTGGCTGAACATTCCGCGCGGGCCAATTGCCAATCATCCCGAACTTGCACGCCATATCCTGGAACGGGGCTATGACGAAGGGATTGATTGGGCGTTTGCCAACGCCATCAGTGTCGATCATGCGATTGCTGTTCCGCATCACCTGGCTGTTCGCTCGAACCCGAAATTGCGCACGATTCCGATTTATCTCAATGCGGCTGTCGCACCGGTGATCCGTAGCCCGCGTGCCTATGCGATCGGGCAGAGCATCCGCTGCGCGATTGATGCCTGGCCTGGCGATGAGCGGGTCGTGGTATTTGGCACGGGTGGCATCAGCCATTGGGTGGGCACTGCAGAAATGGGGCGTGTCAATGAGGTGTTTGATCGGCGCATCTTGCACATGGTCGAGCAGGGTGACATCGATTCACTTCTGGCCCTGACGGATGCCGAGATTCTCGAACAGGGGGGTAACGGTGCATTTGAGCTCAAGAACTGGATTTGCGCCATGGGTGTCATGGGCAAACTGAAAGCCGAAACCATCGGTTATGAGGCGGTGCCCGAGTGGATTTGCGGGTGTGGTTTTGCGGAACTCAAAGCCGCTTGAAGGATGCAGGCGCTTGATAGAGATTTCAGAACATGGTGTTGGGTTCCAGGAGTCCTGCTTTTGTTGTCAGGTCACTGACGTTTTTTAATCAAGGAGCGTGAAATGGTCGATGTAAATAGTCTGGTCGATGTGAAAAATGGCACTCAGGCCAAGCGTATTTTCTGGGACGCCGATATCTATAAATTGGAACTAGAGCGGATTTTTGGCCGTTGCTGGCTGTTTTTGACGCACGACAGCATCATTCCGAATGTGGGTGACTATACCGTGACCTTCATGGGCGAGGACGAAGTGCTGGTGGTACGGCAACGAGATGGCAGCGTCAAGGCCTTTCTCAACTACTGCACGCACCGTGGTGCTCGTGTCGTGAATGCAGAAGCCGGTAATGCGCGTGGCTTTACCTGTACTTATCACGGTTGGGCCTATGGGCTGGATGGTGCATTGGAGTCTGTTCCCTTTGAAAAAGAGGTGTATGGCAATGTGCTGAAGAAAGACACACTGGGCATGAAGGAAGTACGGGTCGAAAGCTACAAGGGGTTTTGGTATGGCAACTTTGATCACAGCGCACCCAATCTTGCCGATTATCTTGGCGATTATCGCTGGTTTCTCGATATCTGGATGGATGGTACGGGTGGTGCAGAACTGATTGGGCCGCCTGCACGCAGCATTCTGAAATGCAACTGGAAAACACCCACAGAAAATTTCATCGGTGATGCTTACCATGTGGGTTGGACGCATGCCGCTTCGCTAAAAGCATTGGGCGGGCCGCTCAGCGTTCTTGCGGGTAATAAACATCTGCCACCAGAAGGTGCTGGTGTTCAAATCACTAGTCGGCATGGGCATGGCGTGGGGATTTTATTCAACGCCGGGCCAGCACTCATGGGTGGGGAAGAAGGTGCCATGGCGGCCAAGTGGTATGCGGAAAACCAGCCCAAGGTGGCCCGGCGGTTGAGCGAGGCGCAAGCCAAATATTATGGCTCGCATTTCAATGCATCGATTTTCCCGAATAACTCCTATCTGTGGGGTACCAATACATTCAAGGTTTGGCATCCGCGTGGGCCGCATCAAATTGAGGTATTTACCTGGACCATTGTCGAAAAGAGCATGCCCCAGGAACTCAAGGAGGCAGTGCGCCGGTCGATGTTGCGCACATTTGGCACGGGTGGAATGCTGGAGTCCGATGATAGCGACAACATGGAATCAATGACCAACCTCAATCGTGGGCCGCATATCGTGACAGGGATGCTCAATTCGCAGATGGGCATGGAGAATGATCATGAAGATGAGCTCAGTGGCAATGTGATCGGACCTTCAGCGATTGGCGAAACTTCTTATCGAGGTTTTTACCGGGCTTATCGTGAATATCTTAAAGCCAAGGATTGGGACGAAATTCGCGCCAATAATGGCAAATGGAAAGATGAGCTATTGAATCGCTAAATGTGTCATTGATCATCGTCAAGGAGAATTCAGATGGAAGAATTAAACCCGGTAGCACATGAAATTTATATCGAGGTGCAACAGGCTTTGTTCAAGGAAACCCGCATGCTGCGTGAAGAGCGCTGGCGTGAATGGCTGGAAACCATGGTGGAAAAAGACATTGTCTATCGTGCCATCGTCAGCCAGTTACGCTTTCGCAAGGACAATCGCTACACCGGTGATAAAGACGTGCCTAGCCTCGATGAAAACTGGGCAGGGCTTGATCGGCGTGTTGCGCAAATGGAGTCTGGCATGCAATGGACGACTGATCCTGCAGAGCGTATCCGTCATTTCATTACCAACCTGGAAGTATTCGAGGGTAAAAACCCGAATGAGTATGTCATCTATTCAAACTGCCAGACAGTGCGCAATCGGCGGGTCTATGAAGAAATGACCTACTGCTATGGCCGTAACGACATTTGGCGGCGTGGGGCTGACGGCAAGTTGCGGCTCGCCCGTCGTGATGTTGATGTCGACGAACGTTTTGTGAGTGGAAAAAACCACAACTTCCCGATGTAAGTGGTTTGGTGCCGTCGGGCTCAGACTTGTGCGCGGCGACGATGCAGATAGCTCGCCGCGCATTTTTGCAAATATGCCGCTCAGGCTGACGGAGGGGGTGAGTTGGTTTTGCAGGTGCTCATGCCAAAGGGCGAATAAGCCGGACAATAGCGAAAAGTGCCGGTCAGGATGGGCAAAATGCCTAAATAGCCCCACGCTCCAATAGTTCCGGTAGCAGCAAGTGCGACGAGAGAAACTCCTGCAACGATACGAATGACACGGTCAATACTGCCTACGTTTGGTGACATCTTGATCTCCTGTTTTTAACGATAGCGTAAAGGGTGTTGGGCAATTCAGTTTTTTTAAATGCGTTTCTAGGCGTGCTTCGCTGCCCAGCGAAACATGACGTGAATATTACTCTCTTCCGCTTGCCGTTTTATAGTCTGGCTTTGGTCCTGCATGGGATAATTCATCCATGGTTTCTCTTGTGCATGCTCTGGAGCGGTTGCCTGACGCTGGCGACATCAAAGCTCGCCTGATCGAAGGCTTGGATGAGGCGGGTTGCGCTCGCTTGACGGATGCGATCGCGCTCGCTGCTGAGTGGTATGGCGAGACGAAACTCTCCAGTGGCGAACTCACGTTTCAGCATGCGCTGGGTACAGCGCTTGTTGTTGCATCACTGGGGCTAGATGCTGACGTGCGTGTGGCGGCGATGCTTTTCGCAGCGATGGATTATCGGCAAGATGCCCCTGAGCTTTTAAAAGTCGGCTTTGGCGAGACGGCGGCCAAACTGGTGCAGAGCCTGCATCGGCTGGGTGTGTTGCGACCGCTCACCCGGGCTGCGACTGATGGCCGCATGATGCAGGCGCAGACAGAGATTTTGCGCAAAATGCTGCTGGCAATGGTGGATGATATTCGCGTTGTTTTACTGCGCCTTGCCAGTCGCGTGCAAACCTTGCGGTTTCTCGCCGATCAACCAAGCCCTTTGCAGCAAGAGATGGCTCGTGAAAGCCTGTTGATCTATGCACCGCTGGCCAACCGACTGGGCATTTGGCAACTCAAGTGGGAGCTTGAAGATCGCGCATTTCGTTATCTTGAGCCAGATACCTACAAACATATCGCCCGCATGCTCGATGAAAGGCGGCTGACTCGTGAAAGCTTTATTGCCGAGGTGGTTCAGCGCCTGCATCAAGCCTTGCTTGCCGCAGGTATAGCAGCGGAAGTGTATGGGCGACCAAAACATATTTACAGCATCTGGCAAAAAATGCGCAGCAAGCGGCTTGATTTTTCTGAAGTGTACGACGTGCGTGCGGTGCGCATCATTGTGAGCGAGGAGAGAGATTGCTACACCGCATTGAGTCTGGTGCACAATTTCTGGCAGCCGATTCGTGGTGAATTTGACGACTATATCGCACAGCCCAAAGGCAATTTTTATCGTTCGTTACATACGGCGGTGGTCGTGGAAGATGGCGGTGCACTTGAAGTGCAAATTCGCACAAAGGAGATGCATGACCACGCCGAGCTGGGCGTTGCTGCCCACTGGCGCTATAAGGAAGCGGGCAAATCAGATCATGCCGTTGGCGTCTATGAGGACAAAATTGCCTGGCTACGACAGCTATTGTCGTGGCGCGATGAAATTGCCGATTCGGCCGAATGGGTCGCGCAGTTCAAGCGGGCAGCGCTGGACGACACGATTTATGTGTTAACGCCGCAAGACAAGGTGATCGATTTGCCGCGTGGCGCGACACCGCTGGATTTCGCCTATCGGCTGCATACCGAACTGGGGCACCGTTGCAGGGGCGCTAAGGTCGACGGTCACATGGTGCCACTCAATACGCCACTGCAAAACGGCCAGCGAGTGGACATTATCGCAATTAAATCAGGTGGTCCATCGCGTGACTGGCTGAGTGTGACGCAGGGTTATCTCGTTACATCGCAAGCGCGGCGCAAGGTGCGGCAGTGGTTTGCCGAGCAAGACGAAGCGGATCTGTTAGCTCACGGGCGGACGGTTGTCATGCGCGAGCTGCAACGCGCAGGCGCGCTGCAAGGCGCGCAGGCTAATCTCGAAAAGCTCGCAGAACGCCTTGGGCTCAACAGCCCCGAGGCAATGTTTTTAGCCGCTGCACGTGGCAGCATTGGCCAGCGCACAATAGAAACTGCGCTGCGTGGCGAGATAAAGTCGCCGACTCCCGCGCCAGAAATGCTCACGCACAAGAGTCGTGCGGATGCTAGTCAGCGCAGCGTATTGATTGTGGGCGTGGATAAGCTATTGACTCAGATTGGGCGCTGCTGTAAACCCATTCCGCCGGATGCAGTTGTCGGGTTTGTGACGCGCGGAAAAGGGGTTTCCATTCACCGTGTGGCATGTGAGAACTTTCTTCGGATGGTTGCACGCGCGCCCGAGCGAGCAATTGAAGCGGCGTGGAGCGCCAGAGAAGAAGGCGCGCAAGGTGCTACAGACGCAGTAGTTTATTCTGTTGATGTACAAGTGGAAGCGACTGATCGACAAGGCTTGCTGCGCGATATTTCGGATTCGCTCATGCGGCAGAAAATCAATGTCACTGCCGCTAAAACTCACAGCAAAAACAACGTGGCGCGTATGCGCTTTACACTCGAGTTGGACAGTGCTGAGCATTTACAGAAAGTGATGCTTGTGCTGCGCGATGTACCTGGTGTGATCCACGTGCAGCGCGCTTAGACTGCACGCGTAGCAAGGCGGGAAAGATGCAGTCGATCCAGCGCAGCATGCAGTTTTTCCGGGTGAGCTGAAGCCTCCAGTAGAAGTTTTCCGTGCCCTTGGGCGAGTGATCCGGCAAGGCGTCGAGTCTGGCGGGCAACCGCTTCGGCTACGTCAACCAGCGTGGCGTGCGTACCCGCCAGAGCGCGCAGATGGGGTGCAAGAAAGCTGTAATGCGTGCAGCCGAGCACCAGGCGATCAACGCCTTGATCCAGCAGCGGCTGTACGCGTTGGCGCACATCGTTGATCAGTGTTGGGTCGTCCAGATTAAGTTGTTCAACCTTCGTGGCCCATCCTGGGCAGGGCTCGATAAAGACTTCAACATCCGCTGCGTGTATGCGAATCAGGTGTGCCAGTCGCGCGCTTTTTGCGGTGGCTTCGGTCGTCAACACGGCAATGCGGCGGCTGACGGAAGTTTGCGCAGCAGGTTTGATCCCGGGCTCGACACCTACCACCGGAATACCCGGATGTGCTTGGCGTAGCGCTTCAACTGCTGTGGCCGTGGCCGTGTTACAGGCCACAACAAGCAGCTTGCAACCGACTTCTACCAGATGGCTGCCGATGGTCAGCACGCGTGTCTGGATCTGCGCATCGTTTTTGTTGCCATAGGGCACATGAGCCGTGTCGGCAAAGTAAATAAAGTCAGCGTGCGGCAGAGCGTCGACCAATGCGGCCAGAACTGAAAGGCCGCCGAGGCCGGAATCGAAGACACCTATCATTATTTAAACGGTGGTTTAAAAGTCGGCGCTGGCGGTACGGCGAGCATCATCATTGCTAAACGACAGTGACAGGAATCTTGCCGATCTTCGCTTGCCATTCGCGCGGGCCGGTGGTGTGTACCGAAATGCCAGCGGAATCAACGGCGACAGTTACCGGCATGTCTTTCACATCGAATTCGTAAATCGCTTCCATGCCCAGATCGGCAAATCCCACAACCTTGGCCGATTTGATTGCTTTGGCTACTAAATAAGCTGCGCCGCCCACGGCCATCAGGTAAGCGGATTTGTTGTCCTTGATGGCTTCAATCGCCACCGGGCCGCGCTCGGATTTGCCGATCATGGAAATGAGGCCGGTTTGTTCCAGCATCATGCGCGTGAATTTATCCATGCGTGTCGCCGTGGTTGGGCCTGCCGGACCGACGACTTCATCGCGCACGGGATCCACCGGGCCGACGTAGTAGATGACGCGGTTGGTGAAGTCAACGGGGAGCTTTTCGCCTTTGGCCAGCATATCTGCGATGCGCTTGTGCGCGGCATCCCGCCCGGTGAGTATCTTGCCGTTGAGGAGCAGTTTTTGCCCCGGTTTCCAGGCGGCAACTTGTTCGCGCGTGAGCGTATCCAGATTCACGCTGGTAGCCGATTTCGTATCCGGCGTCCAGGTCACTGCGGGCCAATCGGCTAGTTCGGGAGGTTCTAATTTGGCGGGGCCGGAGCCATCCAGATGAAAGTGAATGTGGCGCGTCGCGGCACAGTTGGGAATCAGCGCTACTGGCAGGTTGGCAGCATGCGTTGGGTAATCCAGAATTTTCACATCGAGCACCGTGGTGAGCCCGCCCAAGCCTTGTGCGCCAATGCCCAGCGCATTCACTTTTGCATAAATTTCCAAACGCAGTTCTTCGGTGCGCAGCAATTTTTCGCCACTGGCGGCGCGGTTTTTAAGCTCGTGGATATTGCACGGTGCCATGATGGATTCTTTAGCCAGCAGCATGGCTTTTTCTGGCGTGCCGCCAATGCCGATGCCCAGGATTCCTGGCGGACACCAGCCGGCGCCCATGGTGGGCACGGTTTTGAGTATCCACTCGACCAGATCATCTGACGGGTTCAACATTGCAAATTTGGTTTTCGCTTCGGAACCACCGCCTTTGGCCGCACAAATCAATTCCACATGGTCGCCCGGCACGATTTCACAATGCACCACGGCAGGCGTGTTGTCCTTGGTGCTCTTACGTGCGCCAGCCGGGTCGGCGAGCACCGAGGCGCGCAACGGATTATTGACGTCCAGATAAGCGCGGCGCACGCCTTCATCGACCATCTCTTGCAGCGAAAGCGTGGCATCCCAGCGCACATTCATGCCGACTTTAAGAAACACCACCGCAATGCCGGTGTCCTGGCAGATCGGGCGGTGGCCTTCAGCGGCCATGCGACTGTTGGTCAGAATCTGTGCAATGGCGTCTTTCGCGGCGGGCGATTCTTCGCGCTCATAAGCTTCGCCCAGCGCCTGGATAAAATCGAGCGGGTGGTAATAGCTGATGAACTGAAAAGCGTCGGCGATGGACTGGATAAAGTCGTCCTGGCGAATGGGATTCATGGATATCTCGAAGATTAATAAATTAATGTGGGCTTTTGCTCGTCTGCAAAGTCGTCGTCATGATGCGGTCAGTCCAGGCAATGGCCAGGGCCGAGATCAGGAACGACAAATGAATCGCCACCTGCCAGAGGATGACCCGGTCAGCCAGATGTTCTGCATTGATGAAGGTTTTCAGCAGGTGAATGGATGAAATGCCGATCAGCGCAGTAGCCAGTTTGACCTTGAGTACACCGGCATTGACGTGCGAGAGCCATTCCGGCTGGTCGGGATTGTCTTCGAGATCAAGCCGGGAGACAAAGGTTTCATAACCGCCGATGATGACCATGATCAGCAGGTTGGCGATCATCACCACGTCAATGAGCCCCAGAACAATGAGCATGACTTGTGCTTCGGTGAGGTTACCGACCTGGGAGATCAAAAGCGCCAGCTCATGCATGAACTGATACACATACACGCCTTGCGCCACAATTAAACCAAGGTAGAGGGGGGCTTGCAGCCAACGGCTTGCAAAGATGAGTTTTTCCAGGGGATTGATGATGCGGTTCATGGGTTTGGCAGGTGTGTTGTCCAGGGGAGGCGATATTATCGCAGAGGATTACTGTTCTTCAGAATCAGGTGATAAAGCTGCGTACATTTCTGATTGCAGCGCATCCCGCACCATGCTGCATCTCCGGGTGGGTGACGCTAGAATAGCGCATCAGCGATGCATCATCATTAACCAATGACCAAGAGGAGCAGCACATGTCCGCAGACGTAACAAGCCATAGCGCGCACATTTATCCACCGTCACCCGACGTGGTGAGCCAAGCCACCATTTCCGGCATGGCGGCTTATCAGGCTTTGTGCCGCGAGGCCGAACAGGATTACGCCGGCTATTGGGCGCGCCTGGCTGTCGATCATGTGAGTTGGCAAAAGCCATTCACGCAGGTGCTGGATGAATCCAATGCGCCGTTTTACCAATGGTTTGCTGATGGCAAGTTGAATGTTTCCTACAACTGTCTGGATCGTCATGTGGCCGCTGGCCTGGGCGACAAAGTGGCGCTGATTTTTGAAGCGGATGATGGCCGGGTTACACGGGTGACTTATCAGGAGTTGTTGCGTGGTGTGGCGCAATTCGCCAATGGGTTAAAAGCGCGCGGCATCAAAAAAGGCGACCGCGTGCTGATCTACATGCCGATGT
This sequence comes from Rugosibacter sp., assembly GCA_004322535.1. Lineage (GTDB taxonomy): Bacteria > Pseudomonadota > Gammaproteobacteria > Burkholderiales > Rhodocyclaceae > Rugosibacter. The sequence goes on along the minus strand of SCUZ01000083.1, from coordinate 112,571 downwards.
CAGTCGAAGGGATTGTCGCCATGCAAGCCTGTGCACGCATCGGGGCAATTCACTCGGTGGTGTTTGGCGGTTTTTCGGCCAAGAGTGTGCAGGAGCGGATCGTGGATGCCGGCGCCGTGGCGGTGATCACGGCCGATGAGCAGTACCGCGGAGGCAAAACAATTCCGTTAAAACCTGCAGTGGATGAAGCCCTCGCTTTAGGTGGCTGTGAATCCATTCGTTCTGTCATTGTGTATCGCCGCACCGGCGGGGCATGCGCCATGACCGCCGGACGCGACGTGCTGTGGGATGACGCCATCGCCGGCCAACCAGACATCTGCGAGCCGGAGTGGGTTGAAGCCGAGCACCCGCTGTTCCTGTTATATACCTCGGGTTCCACCGGCCAGCCAAAAGGTGTCCAACATAGTTCTGGCGGCTATTTGCTGCACGCCATTGTGACCACGAAGTGGACTTTTGACTTGAAGCCCGACGATGTGTTCTGGTGTACTGCCGACATCGGCTGGGTCACTGGCCATACCTATATTGCCTATGGTCCATTGGCGTGTGGCGGTACGCAAATCGTTTTTGAAGGCGTGCCCGTGTACCCGGATGCGGGGCGCTTCTGGCGGATGATTCAGGATCACAAGGTAAGCGTTTTTTACACTGCACCGACGGCGATTCGTTCGCTGATCAAGGCCGCTGAAACCACCCCCGCCGTGCATCCCTCAAAGTATGATTTATCGTCACTGCGTCTGTTGGGTTCGGTTGGCGAGCCGATCAATCCGGCGGCGTGGGAATGGTATTACCAGAATATTGGCGGTAGCCGCTGCCCGATTGTGGACACCTTCTGGCAAACCGAAACCGGTGGCCACATGATTACCCCCTTGCCAGGCGCAACGCCCTTGGTACCCGGCTCTTGCACCTTGCCTTTCCCCGGCATCCAGGTGGCGATTGTGGATGAGGCTGGCCACGAACTGGAGTGGGGCAAGGGCGGTATTCTGGTGGTGACCAAGCCTTGGCCTTCGATGATCCGCACGATCTGGGGCGATCCGGAGCGGTTCAAGAAATCCTATTTCCCGCAGGATTTTCAAGGCAAGCTGTATCTTGCAGGCGACGGTGCGATGCGGGACGCGGAAACCGGCTATTTCACGATCACGGGACGCATTGACGATGTGCTTAATGTCTCCGGACATCGCATGGGCACGATGGAAATCGAGTCAGCGCTGGTATCCAATCCATTAGTAGCTGAGGCTGCGGTGGTCGGTCGTCCCGACGATGTGACGGGCGAAACGATTTGCGCTTTTGTCGTGCTCAAGCAAGCGCGACCCAGCGCAGAAGATACGAAAAAAATCGCCAATGATCTGCGCAATTGGGTGGCTAAGGAAATTGGCCCGATTGCCAAGCCGAAAGAAATTCGCTTTGGCGACAACCTGCCTAAAACACGATCCGGAAAAATCATGCGGCGCCTGCTGCGTAGCCTGGCGAAAGGCGAGGCCATCACGCAAGACGTGTCGACGCTGGAAAACCCGCAGATTTTGGAGCAGTTGAAAGAAGCATCGTAAAGTTCCCGTGTTGCCCATGCTGGCAATCTTTTATTTCAAGAGAAGCAACAAATGATGATCGAGAAAAATGCAATGGATGCCGCTGCTGTAAAAGCCGCAGTGGATTCCGTAATGATGGGAAGAAAATCGATCCGCGCCTTTTTGCCTACTACTGTGCCACGCGAGATGATTGCCGATCTGTTGCAGGCTGCTGCACGCGCGCCATCGGGCACCAACACGCAACCCTGGCATGTGCATGTGTTAACCGGCCAGATGCGCAACCGGCTGGTCGATGAAGTCTGCCAGGCGTTTGATGCCGGCGACACCAGCCATAAGCCTGAGTATGACTACTACGCCAAGGAATTTTTTGATCCGTATCTCGCGCGGCGGCGCAAAGTGGGCTGGGATCTTTATGGCTTATTGGGCATTGGCAAAGGTGAAACCGAAAAAACTCGCGCGCAACACCGCAAAAACTATACGTTGTTTGATGCGCCCGTTGTATTGATGTTCGTGATTGATCGCCGCCTGGCCATGGGCAGCTGGCTTGATTTCGGCATGTTCTTGCAGAACGTCATGTTGGCCGCTCGTGCGCGCGGGCTGGACACCTGCCCGCAAGCTGCGTGGATTGACTACCACCGCATCATCGGCTCGCTACTCAATCTGGGTGAGCACGAGCAGCTGGTGTGCGGCATGGCATTGGGCTATGCCGATCCTTCCGCTATTGTCAATACGCTGGTGACCGGGCGCGCGGCGCTGGAGGAATTCGTGTATTTTCATGATCTTTCATGACTGAAGACGCTGACCTTTCGCGGCAACGCATCGATAAATGGTTGTGGGCCGCGCGGTTTTTTAAAACGCGCCGTTTGGCTACCGAGGCAATCGAGGGTGGGCGCATCAAGCTCAATGGTCAGCCGGTGAAGCCCTCGCGTGAGGTCAAATGTGGCGATCTGGTGGAAATGCAGTTGAGCGACACGCTTTGGGTAGTATGCGTGCGTGGTACTCATGCGCAGCGCCGCTCTGCGCCTGAAGCACGCCTGCTCTATGCTGAAACGCCCGAAAGCGTGGTGCATCGCGCCCAGCAGCGCGAAATGAAGCAAATGGCACCGACGCCTGGCGCGACGTTGCGCGGACGGCCCACAAAAAAAGCCGGGCGATTGATCCGTGGCTTTAATGAATAACCTGATAGGCAATCTCGTTGTATTCGTCTTCGGGTTTTTGCTCGGCGGCGGGTTGCTGGCTTTTCTGCTGCTCATGCGCGTGCGCGAAATAAAAGTGCAACTGGCGGCGCGTGAGGCTGAGCTTTCTTTATTGCGTGACGAAAAGTCGGCGCTGGCGATACGGCGTGCCGAACTGGAAACTGCGCTACAAGCCGAGCGGACCTTGTTTGCCGAGCGGCAAGCAACGCTGGAAGCCGCGCGCGACAGTTTTAGCGACGCTTTCAAGGTGATTTCAGCGGATGCGCTGGCCAAGAACAATCAGTCCTTCCTTGAGCTCGCCCGCGCTGCGCTGGAAGCGCAGCAAACTGCCGCATTGACCGCCTCGAAAACCGATCTGGACAAGCGCCAGCAAACCATTGCTGAAATGGTGGTGCCCGTCAAGGCGACGCTGGAAAAATTCGAGCTGCAGATCGGCAATATCGAAAAGCAGCGTATCGACGCTTACGCCACGCTCACCGAGCAAGTGCGCCAGATGTCCGAAGTGCAAGGTGCACTGCGCGCCGAGACCGGCAATCTGGTCAAAGCCCTGCGCGCACCGCAAACGCGCGGCCGCTGGGGCGAGCTGCAATTAAAGCGCGTGGTGGAAATGGCCGGCATGCTCGATCACTGCGATTTTCTCGAGCAGGAAAGCACCAACACCGAAGAAGGCCGCCTGCGTCCTGACCTCATCATCAAACTGCCCGGAGGCAAGAATATCGTTGTTGATGCCAAGGCACCGCTCGCCGCCTACCTTGAAGCGCTCGAGGCGACCGACGAAAATGAAAAAAAACGCAAGCTTGCCGACCATGCGCGGCAGGTGCGCGACCATCTCGTCAAGCTTGGCCGCAAGGCGTATTGGGAACAGTTCCAGCCGACGCCGGATTTCGTCGTCCTGTTCTTGCCCGGTGAAATGTTCTATTCCGCAGCGCTCGAAGCCGACCCCTCATTGATTGAAGCGGGTGTTGATGCGCGCGTGATTCTCGCCACGCCGACTACGCTGATCGCCCTGTTGCGTGCGGTGGCCTACGGCTGGACGCAGCAGGCGCTCAATGATAATGCCGAACGCATCAGCGCACTGGGGCGCGAGTTATATGAGCGCATTGCCGTGCTGGGCGAGCACTGGGCGGGCGTCGGCAAGAATCTGAACGATGCTGTTTCAGCCTACAACAAATCTGTTGCCACGCTCGAATCGCGCGTGCTAGTTACCGCGCGCAAATTTCAAGAACTCAAGGTGACGGGCGAAGACAAAGAAATCCGCGATCTGGTTCCCATCGAAGCACAACCCCGCGCGGTGCAGGCAATTGAGTTGCTGCTGAATAACGAAAATAGCAACACCTAATGGGCACACACCCAGGTTTTCTATTGTGTCGCTGTGCATCTTTCGTTAACACATGATGCCGACTGATTTACCCGTCATCCTTCTCGGTGATTTACCCGCTAGCCCCGACGTTGTCGTGCTGTGTTCCACGGCGCGGCTGGCGGCGGATTTGCGCCGGGCGCATGGGGTGGCGCAGATGCGTGCGGGGGCGGCGGCGTGGCATGCGCTGCTGAGTGCTACGCCTGCGCAATGGCTGGATCATCTGACCTCGGCGGCGTTGTTGCGTGGGGAGATTTCGCCATCGGCGTTGCCGGGGCGGTTTCTTACCTGGCCGCAAGAGCGCAGTGTGTGGGAGCAAGCGGTAGCTAATGATTTAGACGCGTTGCCAGGCACAGACGAAGTGGCTGATTTATTTGATCGAGACGGCATGGCGCTGGCCGCGGCTGAAGCAGAAAGTGTGCGCCTGGCTTGGCGTATCACGGTGCCTGAAGCGTTGCAAACGGAAGAATATCGGGCTTTTTTGCGCTGGCGCAAGCAGGCGGAAAAAATCTGTGAGCCGGGTAACTGGCACACGGCAGATGCTGCGCTGATGTGGCGCATCGCTTGTATTGAGCGGGGGCTGGCAGGTTTGCCCGCGCAAGTGGGTGTCGCTGGCTTCATTGTGCCTGACCCACTGCACGCACGTCTTTTTGCGGCGCTTGCTGCGCGCGGTGTGGTGTTGTTTCAGGTGGATTTCAGTTACATGGGAGGCACTGCAGACGAGACGCAAATCCGTGCGGGTGAATGTGTGGATGCCGAGGCGGAATGCCAGGCTGCAGCGCATTGGGCGCGAGGGATGATGGCGCAAAATGAACGGGCCCGCGTGCGGATTGCGGTAGCCGATTTGCCTGCCCAAAGGCATCTGCTGGCCCGCGCCCTTGAAGAAGCTTTGCATGCGGAATCCGTAGGTGCGGTAGATATGGCATCGGCAGCAGACGAGCGCGATTATGCGTTTGCGACCGGCACGCCTCTGGCGGCAGAATCGCTGGTGGATATGGGTTTGCGGTTGTTGCAACTGGCAGTGCATCCGCAGCGCATGGCGCTGGCAGGGGTTGGCGCTTTGTTGTGCGGTCCGGGCTGGTCGGCTGACGTTGCGGAAGCCGATGTGCGAGCGCAAGCAGAAGTGGCTTTGCGTAAGCTATTGCCATCCGATGTGTCGCTGGAACGCTGGCAGCGTGCGCTGGTGCGATGTTTAGTGAATGATTCTGCGCCGCAGCTCAAGGCGCATACAACGGTTTTGTTGGATGCCAGCCGCGATTTTGCGCAGTTGCGTCGCCAGTTGCCCAGCGTGTGGGGCGAGCGTTTTGATGCCTTGTTGATTGCGCTGGGCTGGCCGGGGCAGCGCGCGATGTGGCCTGCCGAGCGTGCCGCGTGCGAGGCATTGCGAGAAGTTTTGGCGGCTTTGGCGCAACTGGATGCGATGCTGGGCACGGTGACGGCAAGCGAGGCGTTGCGCCAGGTGCAGCGCCAGTGTCGTGATGTGCAGTTTCACACCCCGCGTGAGCGCCCGGCGCGCGTTGAGGTGTGCACGCTGGCGGATGCTGTGGCCGGACCCGTGGATGGTCTGTGGCTCCTGGGCATGAATGAGGGCGTGTGGCCCCCGGCACCGCACCCGAACCCCTTGCTGTCGGCTGAATTGCAACGCCGTGCCGGGGTGCCCGCTGCACGTGCCGACAGTCTGACTCTGCAGGCGCAAACCATGCAAGCGCTGTGGCTGAAGAGCGCGCCGACGGTGGTGTTCTCCTGGGCCGGGAGGGAAGGCGAGAAACAACTCCAGCCCAGTCCGTTGTTGGCCGAGATGATGCACCATCGACAGGATTTTCAGCAGAATTTGGAGTGCGCCATTTCGCCTTCGCCGGAAAATGCCGCGATGGAGCAGTTTGAAGATGCGCGTGCGCCGGATGTCACGGCAAACGAAGCGATTCGCGGTGGCACGGCCTTGTTGCAGGCGCAAGCGTTGTGCCCCGCGTGGGGTTTTTACCGTTATCGACTGGGTGCCGCCGTCTTGCCAGCGCCGACTTTCGGGCTGGATGCAAAAGCTCGCGGCGCGTTGTTGCATTTGGCCCTGGAGCATTTCTGGCGCGGGCGCAGCCAGGCTGATTTGTTGCAGATGTCAGTGCCAGAGTGTGAAGCATGCATTCAACAGGCGGTGAATCACGCGCTGGAAAAATTTCTGCAGCGTGCCATTGAGCCCTTGCCAACGCGCCTGGCGCAGCTGGAAGTGGCGCATTTGCAACGCGTGCTGGCGCGCTGGTTAGTGGTTGAAGCGCAGCGCGCGCCGTTTCGGGTGTTTGCCTGTGAGGCGCGGCATGACTTGAATATTGAAGGCCTGCCGGTGCGTGTGGTGGTTGATCGTATTGATGAGTTGACTGATGGCCGCTTGGTGATTATCGATTACAAAAGCGGACACAGTGCCAAGGCGGATAGCTGGGCGCAACCGCGCATGGCCGAGTTGCAGCTGCCTGTTTACGCTGCGCTGGCTTTTCCTGATCGGGCGGTGGCGGCCGTGGTGCTGGCGCGCGTGGTGATGGATGAGGCGGGGTTTTCCGGCGTGGCAGAAGAGGCCGGGCTGTTGCCCGATGTGCTGCCGCTGGACGCCCAGCGGCGGCGCTATGCCGAGGCCGACTTTCCGAATTGGCCCGCAGTGCGTGAGCGCTGGGCGGAGCGATTGACCGAGCTGGCGCTGGAAATACGCCACGGCTGCGCGGCGGTGGTGTTCGAGAATGAAAAAGATCTCGCGTATTGTGACGTCAGCCCCTTGTTGCGCGTTGCCGAGCGGAAGGCGCAATGGGAAAGCACGATGCAGGAAAAAACGGAACTCGCATCATGATCAACGCCTTGCTGCAGGAAGATAAAGACAATCGCCGGCGTGCGTTGGACATGGCTTCCTTCATTGTCGAGGCACCCGCAGGAGCAGGCAAGACAGAGCTGCTCACACAGCGCTTTTTGCGGTTATTGGCCACGGTGGATGAGCCCGAAGAAATCATTGCCATCACCTTTACCCGCAAGGCCGCAGGAGAAATGCGGCAGCGAATTCAAGCAAGCCTGCATGCCGCACATGCGGGTGAGCTGCCGGATGCCGAGCATAAGCGCATTACCTTCGATCTGGCCCGTGCCGCACTGGCGCGATCCGCCGAATGCGGCTGGCAACTGGAAACCCAGCCGGGCCGCTTGCGGCTGACCACCATCGATGCGTTATGTTCCAGTTTGGCGCGGCAGATGCCGCTACTGTCACGCTTTGGCGCACAACCGGGTGTGGCAGAAGATGCGCGCCGCCATTATGACGAGGCAGCGCGGCGCGCGCTGGATCATCTCGAAGACAATGACGCGCATGCGCAAAACGTGGCCATTGCACTGGGCTATCTGGATAACGATGTCACGCGGCTGGCGAGTCTGCTTGCCGACATGCTGGCGCGGCGCGAGCAATGGCGCGAGATTGCGCAGCTTGAGCAGCCCGAAGCCGCCATTGAAGATGCGGTTTGTGCGCTGGTGAATGAAGAGCTGGCACTCATTGCGACGACGCTAAACGATGCCTGGCAAAGCCGCTTGATGCCGCTGGCACGCTTTGCGGCAGCGCAGCTCGGTGGATCAGGCGATGGAATTTTACTGGATTGGGCCGAGCCTTTATTACCCGATGTAACGCAACTTGCCGCTTGGCGCGCGCTGGCCGATCTGTTGCTGACGCAAAAAAACGAGCCGCGCAAAATAGTCACGGTGAAAAACGGCTTTCCTGCGGGCAAAGAATTCAAGGCGCAAAAAGATGCGATGCTGGCATTTCTTGCCGAGGTGGATATGTCAGCGGTGATTGCCTTGCAGCGCCTTCGTGATTTGCCTCAGCCGAGGAACTCGGTGGAAAACTCGGCCGAGCACTCGCAAGATGAAATCATCAAGGCGCTGGTGGGCTTGATGAAGCTCGCCGCTGCTGAACTGTGGCTGGTGTTCCGCGAAAACGGCGAGGTTGATTTTGGCGAGCTTTCCGCTCGGGCCATTGCGGCTCTGGGGGATGAGTTTGACCCCACAGAATTGGGCTTGCGGCTGGATTACCGTATTCGACACTTGCTGGTGGATGAGTTTCAGGATACCAGTCCGATGCAGATTGAATTGCTCAAACGCCTAACGGCTGGCTGGCAACCGAATGATGGCCGCACGCTGTTTGCCGTGGGCGACCCGATGCAATCCATTTATCGTTTTCGCAAGGCCGATGTGGGTTTGTTTTTGCGCGTGGCAAAAACGGGGATAGGCGAGGTGCCATTAACGCCCCTGCGGCTATCGCGCAACAACCGCTCATGCCCGGCGGTGGTGGATTGGATCAATATGCATTTCCCGCAAGTCTTTCCTGCGGCGGATGAGCCGTTACGCGGCGAGATTACCTATCGTCCCTTCGTTGCCACGCGGGAAATCCTGCCTCAGGCTGGGGTCAGCGTGCATCTGGTGGCGGTTGATCAATCTGCTGATGGCGAGATCGTTGCGCGGTGCGAAGCGCAAAAAATGATCGCGATCATCAGCGAGGAATGGCGACAGGATCCGCAGCGGCAGATTGCCGTTTTAGTGCGCGCGCGGGACCATTTGGCGGCGCTGGTCACCGCGTTGCGGCAACACACCAACTGGCATTTTTCTGCTGTGGATATCGAACCTTTAGTGGGACGGCAGATCGTGCAGGATTTGATTGCGCTCACGCGTGCCTTGCACCATCGAGGCGACAGGCTGAACTGGCTGGCGATTTTGCGCGCGCCGTGGTGCGGCTTAACCCTGGCCGATTTATTTGCCTTGGCGGGGGACGATCATGCGGCGACGATCTGGTCGTTAATGAATGATGCCCAGCGCGTTGCGCGCTTGAGTAGAGATGGCCAGCTGCGGGTACAGTTTATGCGGTCTGTGTTGACCGAAGCGTTGGCAGGGCAGGGGCGACAGCGACGGCGGGCGTGGATTGAAAACGTCTGGCAGCAACTCGGCGGGCCACAGTGTCTTATGCACGAAAACATGCGCCAGGACGCCCATGCTTTTTTCAATCGGCTGGATACACTCGATGCGGCGGGGCGCTTTGCGGTGGATAGCCTGGAGGACGACATGGCAGCGCTTTTTGCGGCAGTCGATGCCGCTGCCGATGGCCGGTTGCAGCTGATGACCGTTCATAAATCCAAGGGGCTGGAATTTGATACGGTGATTTTGCCGGGACTGCATAAAAAATCCTCTGGGCGTGACGTGTCCTTGCTGGCGTGGGATACCTTTGCTTTGGTTTCTGGCGAGCGGCTGGTTGCTGCCCCAGTGAATGCACGGCGTGCGAACAAGGCAGAACCGACGGTATATGACTTCCTGCAAAAACTGGAGCAGGAACGCAAAAGCAACGAGGAAGCGCGGGTGCTGTATGTCGCGGCCACCCGCGCAGTGCGTCGCCTGCATCTGGTGGCGGGTGTGTGGGCGGGCAAAGAGGGGACGCCAGGAGATGGAGCAGGGCTCGCTCCACCGCTGGCGGGAACACCGCTAGGCCGCTTGTGGCCAACATTGAGTGCGTCAAAACTATTTATCGGAGGGGAAGACCGATCAGCAGTTGCTCAGGACGTATGGGCTAATGCATCCGATCTTGCCACCTTTGTGCCGCAACTGGTTCGGCAGAAAAATCTGCCAGTGCGCATGCTTAAGGCTGATTCGTCAGTATTGTCTGCATTGTCTCCGCCACTAACGCTGCCAAACACCACTGATACCTTCGCGCAGGAAACAACCACAGATGCCCTGGCCGCCGTGCTTGGCACGCTCACCCATGCATGCCTTGAACAAATGGCGGGCCAGGTGGATGTGTGGAATGAGGCGCGCCTGAACGGCTTGCAGCCTGCCGCTGAAAGCTGGCTTGCCAGCCGTGGTTGGGCACCTGCCGAGGCCAGTCGTGGCGCGGCGCGCGTGGTAGCGATGCTGCGTACAGCGGTGACCAGCGAAGCGGGCCACTGGTTGCTGGCGGCACATGAAAATGCGGCGGCTGAATTGGCTCTCTCAAAAGCCGGCGCTGCGGATATGACAGAATCGATGGGTTCGATGGAAACACGGGTGATTGATCGCACGTTTACTGACAGCGGTGTGCGCTGGATTATTGACTATAAAACGGCTGACCTTGGCCCGCAGCCGAGTGAGGCGCAGTTTGCCACTCACGCCGAGCGTTTTCGCACCCAACTGGAAAGGTATTCACACCTCTTTAAAGGGGAGAATTTGCCGCAGCAACTGGGTATTTTCTATGTGGCGCATGGCAGGCTGGTCCGGCTTGCGCGGCATTTATGTCGTGATGCGGGTGATTGATCTTTTGCAAGAAGCAAAGTATCATGATTTAGTCAGTAATAATAAAAACACGTTTTAAAACAGAAATTATTTATTTTTGGGATTTTGTCTATAGACAACAGAAATAATAGTCGCTTTGACGTCCATAAAAAAGGAGATGCTGCAATGAAAATTGAGAAATTCAAGGACAATGGTCGCTACGATAGCTACATGAATCTGGACGAAGGTTGGCTGGATCGCCGCGTGTTCTGGGAGCAAGCCATTTACGATCGCGAAATGGAACAGATTTTTGCCCGCTGCTGGTTGTTCGTTGCGCATGAGTCGCAAATTCCAAATCCGGGCGATTTTCTTACCACTTACATGGGTGAAGATGGCGTCATTGTTTGCCGCCAAAAAGACAACTCCGTTAAAGTGTTTCTCAATTCCTGCCCTCATCGTGGCAACAAGGTCAATTTTGCCGATGCCGGAAATACCCGTCGCTTTGTGTGCAACTACCACGGCTGGGGCTTTGGTACGGATGGCGCGCTCATGGGCATGCACGAAGAGTATTGCTACGATGCGGGTGATATTGATAAATCCCAGTGGGGTTTGAAACAGGTCGCCAAAGTTGGCAATTACAAAGGTCTGGTTTTTGCCACGTTTGACGAAGCTGCTCCCAGTCTGGAAGATTATCTCGGTGACTTCCGTTGGTACCTCGACATGCTGCTCGACAATGAAGATGGGGGTACCGAACTCATCGGCGGCTGTATCAAGTCAGTCATTGGCGCGAACTGGAAGTTTGGTGTTGAAAACTTTATTGGGGATGCCTATCACGCTGGTTGGACGCATGATTCGGGCACGCGTGCCATGAATAATGGCCAGCCTTTCCCGGCGATCGACATGAAGAGCTCTTACCACGCGAGCATGAATGGTCACGGTTGGGAATTCGGTACCGAAGGCGTTGGCGATTTGTTTCTTCTTGGTCGGCCAAAAGTGCTGGAGTATTACAACAAGATTCGTCCGAAAATGGCTGAGCGACTGGGTGAAATGCGTTCGAAGATTTTTGGTTCAGTGGCTTCCGCCTCGATTTTTCCGAATGTTTCGTTCCTGCCGGGTATTTCCACCTTCCGTCAGTGGATGCCCAAAGGGCCGACGCAGTTTGAATTGCGTACCTGGGTCATCGTCAACAAGAGTATGCCGGATGACATCAAAAACGAGATCACCAAAGGTGTCATGCAAACGTTTGGCCCAGGCGGCGCGTTTGAAATGGATGATGGCGAAAACTGGGAAAACTGCACGCAAACCAACCGTGGCGTGGTTACCCGGCGGGAAAAACTGCATTACCGCAGCGGGATCAACCGTCGCATTGAACATCCCGAATTGCCGGGCATTGTGTATCAAGGCCAATATAACGATGCGAACCAGCGCAACATGTATCAGCGCTGGCTGGACTTGATGAATGCGGAGAACTGGAAAGACGTGCCGGAACGGTATTCGCCCCGTTTAAACGGGAAAGAGACCATGGGCCCTAAGGCCGGGCTTAAAGTTGCTTGAGTCTTATTTCTCCATGTCTATCTAGTCCAAGAAAGAGTCACAATGAATCTGGAAATTCTCAAAACGATCGAACAGACCTTGTACCGCGAAGCCCGCCTGCTTGATCAGGAGCGCTATAAAGAATGGGTTGGCATGCTGACAGACGATATTCACTATCACATGCCCGGTATTGAAAACCGCTATCGCCGCGACAAAACAGAGCAGGTGCATGACATGACCCGCATGGCGTTTTACGACGACAATCTGGAAGACCTTAAAAAACGGCTGCGGCGTCTTGAAACGGGTACTGCCTGGTCGGAGGATCCGGCCACACGCTACACTCACTTGATTACCAATATCGAAGTGGTGCCAACGGAGAAAGAAGACGAAATGCTGGTCTATTCGAATTTTCTCGCCTATCGCAATCGCAATGAAAAAGATCAGGACACCCTGATTGGCAATCGTGAGGATATCTGGCGTAAAACGGCCGAAGGCTACAAACTGGCCAAGCGTATGATTATTCTCAAGCAGAACGTTTTATTGAGCAAAAACCTCAACGTTTATTTGTAAGCTTGTTCGCAGGAGAAAAGAGGTTCCTATGTTTGATTACCTTCGCTACTATGTCGTTTCATTGATGCTCATCATCGGTATCGCTGGTTTTGCTGCGGGCGGATACTGGATGTGGGCAGGGATTGGTACGTATCCTGTACTGTTCGTGCTGGCGCTTTTTTCTGGACGTGACTATCAGTTAAGGAAAATCAGGCATCCGATGCTGGCCGATATTCCGTTGTATCTGCACCTGGTACTCATGATTGCCCTGTTTGGCGCTTTCGCCTGGCGGGTGGGTGCCGGGGTAGGCCTGCCTTCAGGGTGGCCAACAGTGGTGGCAGTGATTGGCGGGATTGCCAGTCTGGTTTGGCTTTCGGTTGCGCCGAATGTGCCTGTGGCGCATGAATTGATGCATAGGCGCGATGCTTTTTCGCGCGGCGTTGCGATGCTGATGTGCGCTTTCTTTGCCGACCCCAACCGCGATGTGCCACACCTTACCGTGCATCATCTGGATTTTGATACGCCAGCGGATGGCGATACGGCGTACCGTGGAGAAAATGCCTATACATTCATGTGGCGCTGCACTGTACATAATTATCAAATGCTTTGGGCTAACGAGCGTAAAAGAAGGCATGCACTTGGCGCGCCGTTTTTCTCGATGAAAAACATGATTATCTGGGAAGTGTTGCTCGTTTTACTGGTTCCTCTGGGTGCTTATTTTCTCGGCGGCTGGTTGGCCGCTGCCTTGGTTTTTACAGCGCAGATCATCGCCAAATTTGCGCTTGAGGCACTCAACTATCTGCAACACTATGGGTTGATACGCATACCAGGTGCGCCGGTGGAGGTTCAGCATACATGGAATCATCTGAACTGGTGGGATCGTGTGGTTGGCTATGAAATCACTAATCACATTGATCATCACCGCGACGGTTTTATGCGGTTTGATGAGCTTCGCCCGCACGCTGATGCACCGCAAATGCCCAATATTTTTGTCTGCGCGCTCAGTGCGTTCATTCCACCCATTTGGTTTAAATTGATTGCCATGCCGCGTCTGAAGAACTGGGATTTAAACTTTGCCAGCCCGGCAGAACGGGTCTTGGCACGTGAAGCAAACCGTCGCGCTGGCTGGCCCGACTGGCTTGCTGAGACGAGTTAAACGCTCGCTTCATGTTCGGTTGTGAAAGCCATCACTGCGTAAAACAGTGATGGCTTTTTTGTGCTTATTTACTTATTTATTGGTGGGTGATACCGGTACTGTACGTCGCATCTTGGGTAGCTCCGCCAGCAAGACACCGGCTAGCGTGACTAAGCCTCCTACGACATGGAACGTGTGCAACTTTTCATTCAATGCTGCGACAGCGATGAGTGCCACAAAAATAGGTAACAGGTTCATGAAGAGCATCGCCCGATTGGCGCCTAGATGGACTACGCCTTGCATCCAGAAAAATCCGGCAGCAATGGACGAGAAAATACCCGCGAATAAAACCAGCGGGAGGTTCTCTTGTGTGATGGGCGAATCTGGTGAGAGCAAATATACCGGTAGCAGCATGAGTACAGCTACCATGATTTGCATGTAAAGCATTTGCCAGGGGGGTAATGGCACAGCCCATTTGCGCAACAGGACGCTATAGGCACCATAGGCAATTGTCCCAATGAGCATCAGCCCGTCACCAATGGCAATGCCTTGGCTCATTAGATTAAGGGGTTGCCCTTTAGTCACGAGAATCAGAATGCCAAAAATGGATAATGCCGCGCCCACGACCAGCAAGGGTGTTGGTCGTTCTTTGAGAAGCAGCGTACTGAACAGCATGGTATTTAATGGCATCAACGAGCCAATCAGTCCCATGTTGGTGGCTGACGTGCTGGCCGCTGCGTAGTAAGCCAGGCTTTGAAATAGAACCATGCCTAAAAACGAGAATACGATAATTTTTGGCAGATAGCTGACCACAGCCGCCCTGTTTGCCCATACTTTTTGCACCATGAAGGGCGTCATGACTAGCCCTGCCAATAACCAGCGGTCAAACGAAATAACGCCTGGATCAATGGCGCCGGCGGAAAGTTTGCTCACGATTGTATTGAACGCCCAGATCAGAATGGCGATGAGCGGAAACGATAGATATTTTATGGACATTTTTTGGTATGGCAGAAGCCATTTGTGAGTTAAGTTTTTTGTTCTCGCCGTATCACCAGCGCCGATTTTTTTATGAAGCCGATCTGTCGTTCACCTGTAATGCGGTAAGCAGATCTTGTTCTAGTTTAACGAGTGTGCCAGTTTGCGTTAAGGCTTGTCCGCTGACTAAAAATACATCTTCAACGCGCTCGCCCAGGGTACCAATTTTTGCTGTGTGTAATCTGACGTGGTATTCATCCAGTACTTGAGCGATGGCGTAGAGTAGCCCGGGGCGATCTACTGCGCTGATGTTCATCAGATATTGCTCGCCGCGCTCGTCCGGGCGAATCTCGCATGCCGGGGTGATCGGGAAATGACGAACCAGGCGCGACAGCCGTCCTGCGGGTATTGAAGGCAGTGGTGGCCGGGTGATCAGTTGCTGTATTAGATCATGTTCGATCAGGCCGATCATGTCGCGATAGGCGACCCCAAAACCTGGGGCGAAAATAATGAAGCTGTCCAAGGCGTGGCCGTTGCGGGTGGTATGGATGCGAGCATCCAGAATGTTGTACCCAAGGCGCGCGAAAAATCCACACAAACGGGCAAACAGTTGCGGCTGGTCGGGACAATACACCATGACCTGCAACCCCTCGCCATTGGGGTTGAGATGGGCGCGAACAACGGGCTCTTGCGTATCAACGCAGTGATAAAGATTGCGTGTGTGCCAGGCAATTTCTTCGGCATGCTGGCGCATGAAGTAACTGATATCGAGCTGTTCCCATAAGGTTTGTTCAACCCCGTGACGCAAGCCGTAATAACGCAGAATGCGGCGGGCATCTTCTTGGCGTTCGGCGACGCCGGCGAGCTGTGGTATTGCATCACCGGCGAGTAGCTTGGCTGTCATGCGATACAAGTCTTCCAGCAGCTTGCCTTTCCAGTTATTCCACACTTTGGGACTGGTGCCACGAACGTCCGCCACGGTCACGAGGTATAGCGCGGTCAGGCGTCGCACATCGCCCACGCGCTGGGCAAATGCTGCGATGACCTGCGGGTCTGAAAGGTCTTTTTTTTGCGCGACTTGCGACATGGTCAGGTGCTCTGCAACAAGGAAGGCCACTAAATCAGTGTCTTCCTGGTTAAGGCCATGGTCATGACAAAACGTGGTTGCATCAGCGACACCGAGTGTGGAATGGTCGCCACCGCGTCCTTTGGCGATGTCATGGAACAAGGCGGCAAGATAGAGCAGCCAGTGACGGTCAAACTCGGCCATGAGTCGCGAGCAAAACGGATACTCGTGCGCAAACTCAGGCATCGTAAAACGCCGTAGATTGCGTATGACTTGCAAAATATGTTGATCGACAGTGTAGACGTGAAACAAATCGTGTTGCATCTGACCAACGATGCGGCCAAAGGCTGGCAGGTAGCGACCAAGGATGTCGTATTGATTCATCCGCCGCAGAGCATGAATAAGATGCGGTTGCTGAAAAAGGCTAAGAAACAGCGCGCGATTTGCTGGATCAGCGCGAAACCGGGCATTGATCCGATGACGCGACCGCCACAGGGCGCGCAAGGTGCGGGGCGTCATGCCCTTGATTTCACCACGCTGCATTTGCACTAGAAAACATTCAAGCAGAGCGCGGGGCGAACGCTCAAAGGTGTCATCTTCGCGCACATCGAGCAGTTCGCGCACCGATTGAAAGTGCGCGTTGATGACGACAGGCGCCCCCGCCTGGGTTGGCAGCAGGTGATCGGCCAGGGCTTGCATGGTGAGAGTATTGAGCTGGGTGACCAGTTTGGCTGTTTTGTAATAGTGCTGCATCAGCACTTCAGAGGCGCGCTTGGCTTCTGTCGCCACCATGCCTAAGGTGTCCGCGAGCTTTTCCTGGTAATCAAACAGCAGACGATCTTCGCGGCGACCTGTTAGCAAATGCAAGTGAATGCGTAATTCACGCAGGCGGCTTTCGCTGCGGGCTAACAGCCGTGCTTCAATCGCGGTAATGATGCCAGCCTGCGCCAAGGCCTGCCATGTATCACCCAGCTGCGCAGCACGCGCAACCCAGTGAATGATTTGCAAGTCACGCAACCCGCCGGGATTTTCTTTGCAATTGGGTTCCAGACTGTAGGGGGTGTCGTTATAACGCGCGTAGCGCTCGGCTTGTTCTAACTGCTTGGCTTTTAGAAAAGCTACGGGATTGAGTGCAGCGCGGAAACTTTTCTCAAAGTTTTCATACAGGCTGGAGTCACCAATCAGATAACGTGCCTCAAGTAGCGACGTCTGTATGGTGATGTCGCGCGCCGATTCTGTCAGGCACTCGCTTACCGTGCGCACGCTGTGACCAATATCGAGCCCGATATCCCACAGAATGCCGACCAGGGCAGCTATTTTTTCTTCGCGTGCTGCCGCTTCGCCCACAGGGGTAGCCAAGGTGGCATCGCCAGTCGGTTGAGGTTGCAAAATCAGAAAATCCACGTCAGACGCTGGGTAAAGTGCACCACGGCCATAACCACCGACAGCGACCAGTGCCATGTCTGTTGGTAGATCAAGCGCTATCCAAAGTTCGCGCAGAATGTCATCTACCAAGGTTGCACGGTTGGCGAGCAATTCGCGGCTATGTTGGTTTTGGCGCCAGATGCTCGCTAACTGCGCCTGTGCTGCTGCCAGTTGCTGCCGTGTCGCCGCAGCAAGTGCGCGCATGTCTTCCATGTCAGGCGAGAATTTTGATGTGTTCAGGACAGGGTAGTGTGCCAGCAGACAGGGTTAATACTTCGACGCCTGTTTCGGTGACTGTCAGGGTATGCTCAAACTGAGCAGAAAGACTGCGGTCTTTGGTTACAATCGACCAGCCATCGGGCAGCTCTGAAATAGCCGCTTTGCCGGCATTGATCATGGGCTCGATGGTAAAGACCATGCCTGGCTCCATGATCGGTCCGCTGTTGGCGCTGCCGTAGTGCAACACCTGGGGTTCTTCATGAAATTTACGCCCTGTGCCATGGCCGCAAAATTCGCGCACTACTGAAAAGCCAGCTGCTTCAGCATACTTTTGGATAGCCGCACCAATCGCACCCAGTCGCACACCGGGTTTAACTTGTGCAATTCCGATCCACATGCATTCAAAAGTCACTTTGACTAGTCGCTTGGCCAGAATCGATGCGTCACCCACAATAAACGTACGGCTGGTGTCTCCGTGCCAACCATTTTTTATATTTGTGATATCCAAGTTGACAATATCCCCGTTTTTCAAGGGCCGATCATTCGGCACACCATGACATACCTGATGATTGATCGAAGCACAGATGGATTTGGGGAATGGCGTATGCCCTGGCGGGGCGTAGTTGAGTGGTGCGGGAATGCAGTTTTGTACATTCACGGTGTAGTCATGGCACAGTCGATCCAGCTCGGCTGTGGTTACGCCGGGTTTAACGAAGGGTTCAATGTAATCCAGCACCTCGGCGGCAAGACGGCAAACCTCGCGCATCTGGACGATGTCGTCAGGGGTTTTAATGGAAATGGACATGAGAAATCAGCAGGAGGTGATAAAGCAGATCATTTTAACCGCTCACGCCCTGGTTTCGCACGCTACGCGTCGTATTACCGGCGCCGACTTTTCGATTGTGGGCGCATTGCATGGGATGAAGTCATTGCCAGCTGATGCGCTTGCATCCCATGGGGTAGGGCGGCTAGAATAGCGATTCTGTCCGGGATGGTCCTGGACGGAAATCCACACGTCTGGCACCGATAGGGTGGCGTTTGCAAGATTTAACCCTTGCAGAGCAGCACGGCCGGGCGGCGGTTCAACCCAATCGGAGATACTCGATGAGCACTACTATGCGCCAAATGTTGGAGGCCGGCGTTCACTTCGGCCACCAAACACGTTTCTGGAATCCCAAGATGGCCCCTTATATCTTCGGCCATCGCAACAAAATCCATATTGTTAACCTTGAAAAGACCTTCGTTAAATACAACGAAGCGATTGCGTTCGTCCGCAAGCTGGCCGCTAAAAAAGGCACGATTCTTTTCGTCAGTACCAAACGTCAGGCGCGCGAGATTATCGCTGAAGAGGCTACGCGTTGCGGTATGCCTTACGTCGATGACCGCTGGCTCGGCGGCATGATGACCAACTTCAAAACCTTGAAGTTGTCTGTCAAGCGCCTACATGAGTTGGAGCAGCTGGAAACAGACGGTGGCTTGGCCAAATTGTCTAAAAAAGAAGGCCTCACTTTGCAACGGGAGATGGACAAGCTCAGAAAGTCCATCGGCGGTATTAAAAACATGGCCGGTTTGCCCGATGCGATTTTTGTCATCGATGTGGGTTATCACAAAATTGCCATCACTGAAGCCGGCAAGCTCGGTATTCCGTTGATTGGCGTGGTGGATACCAATCACTCGCCTGAAGGCGTGACTTACGTTATTCCTGGCAATGACGACTCTACACGCGCTATTCGCTTGTATGCGCGTGGTATTGCTGACGCTATTCTGGAAGGCCAAAATCAAGCCATGGGCGATCTCGTCCAAGAGTTGGCCGGTGACGAAGAGTTTATTGAAGTTGATGGTGAGGGTGCGTCTGCAGATTGATTTGCAAGCGTGGCTAATGGCGGGGAGGGCATTTAGAATTTAGTCGCTCCCCGTTTTTTGATGCCGCTTTTTTGTGTAATGTTTCTGAAATTGGAGTCAAGCGATGGCGGAAATCACCGCAAGTATGGTCAAAGAATTGCGCGAAAAGACCGATGCGCCCATGATGGAGTGCAAAAAAGCGCTAACAGAAGCTGCTGGCGAAATGGATAAAGCTGAAGAAATTCTGCGCGTTAAGCTCGGTAGCAAGGCATCCAAGGCTGCAAGTCGTGTCGCCGCCGAAGGTGTGGTTGCCATGCATATCAGCGCTGATGGCAAATTGGGCAGCATTCTGGAAATTAATTCGGAAACTGATTTTGTTGCCAAGAACGATGATTTTCTCAAGCTGGCTGCCGATTGCGCCGCTTTGGTAGCCACAAAAAATCCGGCTGATATTGCTGCATTATCTGCGTTAGAGTTAGGCGGTGGCACTGTTGAATCCTTGCGCACGGGGTTGATCGGCAAGATTGGCGAAAACATGAGCTTGCGCCGTTTTGTGCGCTTTGAAGCAAAAGGGCGGCTGGCTTCGTATATTCACGGCGGCTCGAAAATTGGTGTCATGGTGGATGTGGTGGGTGGCGATGAGTCCTTGGCTAAAGATATTGCGATGCATATTGCAGCCTCTAAACCGAAGTCACTGGATGCCTCCGGAGTTTCTCCTGAATTGCTGGAAACAGAGCGTCGTATTGCCATAGAAAAAGCGCGCGAATCAGGCAAGCCTGAGGCCATGCTGGAAAAAATTGCTGAAGGAACCGTGCAAAAATATCTGCGCGATGTCACTTTGTTAGGCCAGGTGTTCGTCAAAGCCGCAGATGGTAAACAAACCATTGAGCAGCTTTTGAATTCCAAGGCCGCTTCAGTTGCCAGCTTTACCCTGTACGTGGTGGGTGAAGGCATCGAGAAAAAAGTGACGGACTTTGCTGCCGAAGTCGCTGCTCAAGCCGCTGCTGCTGCAGAAAACAAATAATACATGGCCGCGCCAAAATTTCGCCGTATTTTGCTCAAGCTCTCTGGCGAGGCACTGATGGGAGATGATGCTTATGGCATTAATACCCCGATGCTCAATAGTATTGTGGCTGAAATTAAAGGCGTGGTTGATCTGGGCGTTGAAGTCGGTGTGGTCATTGGCGGTGGAAACATTTTCCGTGGCATGTCGGGTGTGGCTACCGGCATGGATCGAGCCACAGCTGATTACATGGGTATGCTGGCGACAGTGATGAACGGGATGGCTTTGTCAGATGCCATGCGTCAGGCAGGACTTGGCGCCCGGGTGCAGTCTGCACTCAATGTGGAGCAGGTTGTTGAGCCCTATATTCGCGGCAAGGCCATTCGGTACCTTGAAGAAGGCAAGGTGGTTATTTTTGCGGCAGGTACGGGGAACCCCTTCTTCACAACAGATACTGCGGCAGCCTTGCGAGGTGCGGAAATAGGCGCTGAAATCGTATTGAAGGCGACAAAGGTTGATGGCATCTATACCGCTGATCCTAAAAAAGACGCTGCGGCAACGCGTTTTGCGCGCATCAGTTTTGATGAGGTGATTCAACGCAATCTCGCCGTTATGGATGCCACCGCGTTTGCCTTGTGTCGAGACCAAAAACTACCGATCAATGTGTTTTCAATTTTTAAATCAGGCGCGCTCTTGCGTGTGGTGATGGGCGAAGACGAAGGAACACTGGTTCACGTTTAAACTTGTTAGGCCATGTGCAGGCGCGCATGCAGGCGTTTAATTCAGGAGTCTTTTGATGATCCCCGAGCTGAAAAAAATCACCGAACAAAAGATGCAAAAGAGTTTGGAGTCGCTGCAAGCCGATCTGGCGAAAGTGCGCACCGGCCGAGCGCATACGGGCATACTGGATCATGTTCAAGTTGATTATTATGGTTCGCCAATGCCGATCAACCAAGTAGCGAATATCACTCTGCTTGATGCGCGAACGATTGGTGTACAGCCATGGGAAAAACCCATGGTGTCCAAAGTTGAAAAGGCCATTCGTGATGCTGATCTAGGGTTAAACCCTGCCACGCAAGGTGATGTGATTCGTGTGCCGATGCCGGCTTTGACCGAAGAGCGTCGCCGTGACTTGATCAAAGTCGTGAAGCATGAAGGTGAAAATGCCAAGATCGCGATACGTAATCTGCGTCGCGATGGCAATACACACCTCAAGGAGGCGCTGAAAAATAAAGAGATTTCCGAAGATGAGGAGCGCCGCGTACAAGACGACATCCAGAAGCTGACTGATCGTTATGTGCTTGAGGTGGACAAGCTGCTAGCCGATAAAGAAAAAGATTTGATGGCGGTTTGACCCACATCACCGCGATTGTCTTGCACCGAACTGCGAAGAAATTCTAATGGCAAAATTCACGAGTTCAACCCAGACGATACCGAATGTCAGTGATATTCCGCGACATGTCGCCATGATCATGGATGGGAATGGGCGTTGGGCGAAAAAACGTTTCTTGCCACGCGTGGCTGGCCATAAACGAGGTGTTGAGACTGTTCGTTCGATGGTAAAGGCTTGCATTTCGCAAGGCATTGAGTACCTTACCCTGTTTGCTTTTTCTTCGGAAAACTGGCGTCGCCCCGCCGATGAAGTTTCGTTTTTGATGAATCTTTTTTTCACTGCACTACAGAGTGAAATTAGTAAACTAAATGCGAATGGTGTTTGTTTGCATGTTGTGGGCGACTTGCAGGCCTTTGAGCCACAGTTGTTAGCATTGATTCACGAAGGTGAGGCACTTACTGCCAACAATACGCGTTTGACGCTGACGATTGCTGCTAACTATGGTGGTCGCTGGGATATCTTGCAGGCGGCCAATCAGTTAGCGCTGGCTCATCCAGAAAAAATCGGACATTACACAGAGGCTGATCTGATTCCTCATTTGATGATGGCCTATGCGCCCGAGCCCGATTTGTTCATTCGCACGGGGGGTGAGCAGCGCATCAGCAATTTTTTGCTGTGGCAGTTGGCCTATAGTGAATTTTATTTTACTGATACGTTGTGGCCTGACTTCACTGAGTCCGCATTAAGTGAAGCGATTCACTCTTACCAGCAGCGCGAGCGCCGTTTTGGGCGAACTGGTGAGCAGGTAAGCGACCAGAAAAATGATCAGACAAGCTCGGTCGCCGTATCATCGGCGCCGACTTTATAGCACTCATGAGTTTGCCATTGGCAATGACTGTGTCATTGATGGGCGCATGCCGGCAGGATGTCCAATCTTAATCAACGCGTAATTACCGCACTATGCCTGGTAGTTGGGTTGGGTGCAGTGCTGTTTACGTTTTCCGCTAGCGTAGCCGCGTTCGCTTTTGCGCTGATTGCTGCCTGCGCCGCCTGGGAATGGGGTGGCTTGATGCGGCAAGATCAACCGGCGCGCATCATGTATGCCTTTGTTTTATTGCTGTTCTGCTGGCAAGTGCACATTTTTTCCGCAACATTGACACCCATTCTGTTGACTATTTCTGTGGTGTTCTGGTTAACGATCGTGCCCTTTTGGCTATGGCGAAAATGGACACTTGGCGGGAATGACTTTTTGGGCTATCTCATGGGTGTTCTGGTAATTCTGCCCACATGGGCTGCCATGGTGTTTTTATACACTGTCGGTCCGTGGGTGTTACTGGCAACGATGGCAATTGTTTGGGTGGCTGATATCGGGGCGTATTTCACAGGCCGTGCGTTTGGCCGACATAAATTGGCTCCCACCATCAGTCCGGGTAAAACCTGGGAAGGCGTTGCCGGGGCGCTGTTGGGGGTAGGAGTCTATAGTGTGTGTTTGCTGGTTTATTCCCCTGCAACGAACACCTTGCACTGGGGTCAGTTGGCGTTGATTTTGCTGCTGCTGACAGCAGTAAGTGTGGTGGGTGATTTATTCGAGTCATTATTAAAACGCCAAGTGGGGATAAAGGATAGCAGCGGGTTGCTGCCTGGCCATGGAGGTATATTGGATCGCATCGACAGCTTGACGTCCACCTTGCCGCTGGCTGCATTCGTGCTCTATTTTTTCGTATGATGAATCTGACTATTCTCGGTGCAACCGGCTCTATTGGCGTAAGCGCGCTGGATGTTGTCGCGCGTCATCCAGATCGGTATAAGGTCGTTGCACTTAGCGGCCATACCCGCATCGAACTGCTTGCCGAACAGTGCCATCAATTCAACCCCGCTTATGCAGTGACTGGCAGTGCGACAGCTGCACAACAGTTGACACATCTGCTTTCAGCCGGTGGCTCTAACACCCAGGTTTTGTATGGCGCTAACGCGCTGGCACATATTGCCAGCTTGTCTGAAGTGGATGCGGTCATGGCGGCTATTGTCGGTGCAGCAGGTCTTATGCCGACGCTGGCTGCGGTGAGCGCTGGCAAACGCGTTTTGCTGGCCAATAAAGAAGCACTGGTCATGGCGGGTGATATTTTCATGGCAGAAGTGCGTCAATCTGGCGCGTGCTTGTTGCCGATCGACAGTGAACACAATGCGATATTTCAATCCATGCCCGCAGGATATGCAGGAGATTTTTCTCCTGCTGGAATCAGCCGTATTTTGCTCACAGCCTCAGGAGGACCATTTCGGGATATCAAGATAGAAGCACTATCGAGTGTGACCCCGGCGCAAGCGGTAGCCCATCCCAAATGGGTCATGGGAAGAAAAATTTCCGTTGATTCAGCAACCATGATGAACAAGGGGCTTGAAGTCATCGAGGCGCATTGGTTGTTTAACGCACCAGCTGATCGTATTGAAGTAGTGATTCACCCACAAAGCGTTATTCATTCGCTGGTTGAATATGCCGATGGCTCTGTGCTCGCTCAACTGGGTAATCCGGATATGCGAACTCCGATTGCACATGCCCTGGCTTGGCCGCAACGCATTGATTCCGGTGTGCAAAAACTCGATTTGTTTGCCATAGGGCAGCTTACGTTCGAGCGTCCGGATCTGGCACGTTTTCCTTGTCTTGGCTTGGCATATCAGGCCTTGCGGGCGGGCGGGAATGCGCCGGCTGTGTTGAATGCAGCAAATGAAGTCGCGGTGAGCGCATTTTTGGCGGGGCATTTACCCTTCCTTAAAATTGCCGCAGTGATTGCTGAAGCGCTAGAGGTTGTGCCGCACAGTGCCGTGACGACGATAGATATGGTTATGGCGGCTGATCATCAGGGGCGAGTTGCAGCTAAACGTGCTTTGCCCGCTTACGTACAATGAGGAGTAGCTAGTGAATTTTCAAATGATCGCACTCTATGCAGGCGCTTTTCTCTTGGCACTGGGCCTGTTGGTCTTGATTCATGAGCTGGGCCATTATTTTGCTGCACGCCGATGCGGTGTCAAAGTATTACGGTTTGCGATCGGCTTTGGGCCGGTCATGTGGTCACGTCGTTTCGGTAGCGATCAAACGGAATGGGCCATTGGGCTGTTGCCCTTGGGTGGCTATGTCAAGATGCTTGATGAGCGTGAGGGTGATGTCGCCGCTAGCGAGTTGTCACGCGCTTTTAACCAGCAAACTGTTGGTCGCCGTGCCTTTATTGTTGTTGCCGGACCTGTAGCTAATTTGCTGCTGGCCATTTTTCTTTACTGGCTGGTGTTCATGGCGGGCATGATCGAATTGAAGCCGCGCCTGGGTGTTCCACCACAGGGAAGCCCCGCAGCGGTTGCCGGAATTGAAGCGGGTTTCACCGTGCGTGCCGTGAATGGCAAATCCATTGCCAGCTGGCAGGATCTACGCTGGGAAGTGATGCGGCAGGCGATGAATGTGGCGGCGCTGGAGCTGGATGGTACGACAAGCGAGGGGTCGTCAGTGAGTTATCACCTCGATAATCTGCGGTTTTCACTGGCCGAGATCGAAAAAGATCCATTGACCCCACTGGGTTTACTGCTCTACAGGCCGCCTTTGCCTGCGATTGTCGGACAGATTATGCCGACCTCTGCCGCTGCCATTGCTGGCTTTCGTACGGATGATCGGGTGCTGGAAATTGATGGCAAAAAAATTTCCGAGTGGGCTGACATTGGCGCTATCGCACGCAATGCTGCTGGGCGTCCGTTAGTTTTTACTATTGAGCGGACCGGGCAGCAGATGAATCTGACGGCAACCCCTCAGCTGAATGGGGAGGGTGAAGCACGTGTTGGCAGACTGGGGATGGCTGTCAAGGAAGATGTGTCAGTGATGACTGAAATGACCACTCTGGTTCGTTATAACCCTTGGGAAGCCGCGACTCGCGCGGTGGTTAAAACATGGGATACCGCGATTATCAGTTTGCGCATGATGGGACGCATGATCACGGGGGAGTTGTCCTGGAAAAATCTTTCCGGTCCCGTCACCATTGCCGATTACGCAGGCCAAACAGCGCGTCTTGGGCTGGGCTATTACCTTAGTTTTATTGCGTTGATCAGTATCAGCCTTGGTGTGCTTAATTTGCTGCCTGTTCCGGTTCTGGATGGGGGGCATTTAATGTATTATCTTGCAGAATTCATCAAGGGAAAGCCGCTCTCTGATCGAGTTTTGGCGATTGGACAACAGGTAGGTTTTGCCCTGCTGGCACTGCTCATGCTGTTTGCTTTTTATAACGACTTTAATCGTCTTTTTTCCAGTTGATTTTCGGCTATTTTCTAGCTATTTTTCTGGCTAATCTGTGTTTTTATCGAACGAATAACAATGAATAAAAAATTACTTGCTGGTTTAGTTTCAGCTTTGCTGGCGCGTGCGGTTTTTGCGTTCGAGCCATTCCAAATCAAAGATATTCGTGTTGAAGGGATTCAACGCACAGAGGCAGGTACTGTGTTCTCGTATTTGCCCGTCAAGATTGGCGACACGATCAATGATGAAAAAGCCGCCAGCGCCATCAAAGCGCTGTTCGCCACCGGATTTTTTAAGGATGTCCGGCTTGAAATTGATGGCCAGATTCTGGTGGTCGTGCTCGAAGAACGCCCAGCCATTGCAACACTTGATTTTGTTGGGCTGAAGTCCTTCAAGGCCGAAGATCTTAAGAAAGGTTTGCGTGATATCGGGCTTGCTGAATCGCGTATTTTTGACCGTGCGATGGTGGAGCGTGCCGAGCAAGAACTCAAGCGTCAATTTCTTTCGCAAGGCCGCTATGCAGTCGATATCAAAGTGACGGTCACCCCACTCGAACGTAATCGTGTGGCAATCAAGTTTGTTGTGAATGAAGGTGAAGTTGCCAAAATCAAGCAAATCAATATCGTCGGCGCAAAAGCCTATAAAGATAGCAATCTGCTCAAGTTGATGGCGCTTAGCACTTCGGGTTGGCTGACGTGGTACACGAAAAACGATCAGTACTCAAAACAAAAGCTTTCAGGTGATCTGGAAACGCTGCGCTCTTACTACATGAATCAGGGTTACCTCGAATTCAATGTCGAATCTACCCAGGTATCTATTTCTGCTGACAAGCAAGATATTTACATCACTATCAACATCAGTGAAGGTGAAAAGTACACCATTTCAACCGTTAAGCTGGCGGGCAATCTTCTGTTGCCTGAGACGGAGTTGCTGAAGTTGGTGAAGATGAAACCTGGCGATGTTTTTTCGCGCGAATCAATGACTGAAACAACAAAAGCGATAAGCGATCGTTTAGGAGACGATGGTTACGCATTTGCCAATGTGAATGCAGCACCTGAGCTTGATAAAGAAAAACGTCAGGTCGCTTTTACGTTGATGGTCGACCCCGGTCGGCGCGTCTATGTGCGGCACATCAATGTAGTGGGAAACACACGCACTCGCGATGAGGTTATTCGCCGTGAAGTTCGTCAGATGGAGTCCGCCTGGTATAACGGCGAACGTATCAAGAAGTCACGCGATCGCGTAGATCGTTTGGGATATTTTGAAGATGTCACCATGGAAACTCCTGCTGTTGCTGGGGCAACAGATCAAATTGATGTGGATTTGAAAGTCAAAGAAAAGCCCACCGGTAATATTTCACTGGGTGCAGGTTTTTCCAGTTCTGAAAAATTGACTTTATCGGGAGCCGTGCAGCAGGAAAACGTTTTTGGCAGTGGCAAGCATATTGGTGTGCAAATAAGTACCAGTAAATCCAACCGCGTGTTGTCTTTGTCGCATACTGACCCCTATTACACGGTCGATGGTGTTAGCCGAGGCTTTGATATTTATACCCGCCGAACAGACACATCCTCGTTGTCGGTCAGTAGTTTTACAGCAGACTCAACCGGTGGTGGCGTGCGCTATGGGTTGCCGATTGGCGAGGATAACTATCTTTTCCTCGGCTTATCTGTTGACCATACGAATTTAAAAACAGGGACTTTTTCGGCGCAACGGTATATTGATTACGTCAATAAATTTGGCTCGGCAAGCAATACCTTATCCGGCACTGTGGGCTGGCAGAAGGATGAACGTGACAGCTTGCTGTACCCGACCAAGGGCACGTTAAATAGCGTTAGCCTCGAAGTTGCGTTACCTGGTAGCACCGCCACTTTTATGCGTGGTACATATAAACACCAGCGCTTCTCTCGCTTAAATGACATCTTTACCTTGGCATTGACGGGTGAGCTCGGCGTGGCGCGTGCCTATGGCAACAAAGAAGTGCCTTTCTTTAAAAACTTCTATGCGGGTGGTATTGGCTCTGTACGCGGGTTTGAATCCAACAGTTTGGGGCCGAGGGATGTGCTGACGGGTGACTTTTTAGGGGGCACCAAGCGCGTGACGGGCAGTACCGAGCTATTATTTGGTCTGCCAGGGGCCAAGCAGGATCGCTCATTCCGCTTCAGTGCTTTCGTTGATGCGGGCGGGGTGTTTGGTGAAGGAGAAAAACTCTCTGCGAGTAATTTTCGGGCTAGTACCGGTCTTTCTGCTTCATGGAACTCACCTGTAGGACCACTTAAATTTTCTTTTGCTAAACCGCTTAACAAAAAACCGGAAGACAAAGTTCAATCCTTCCAGTTTCAGTTAGGCTCCACTTTCTAAAAAACGACTTTTCGAGACTGTCATGCTAAAAAATATTGCGATTACTAGCATTGCGTTGCTCATGCTGTGTGGCGCGGCACACGCCGAAACTAAAATTGGTTTTATAAATAACCAGCGCATTTTGGCGGAGTCGCCACAGGCTGCCAAAGCGAAAAAAAGAATAGAAAAAGATTTCGAGAAGCGTGACCAAGAACTGCAGCGCATGGTGAAGCAGCTGCAGACGCTACAGGAATCATTAGATAAAAATTCGCCAACCTTGACGGAAGCCGACCGGCGTGCCAAAGAACGTGAGCTGGCGGATTTGACCCGTGATCTTCAGCGTAAGCAACGTGAGTTTCGTGAAGATCTCAGCCAGCGTCAAAATGATGAAATGGCGGCCATTTTTGAGCGGATAAACAAAGTGATTAAACAGATTGCTGACGCTGAAAAATTTGACATCATTCTGCAAGAAGCCGTCTATTTCAACCAGCGCATCGACATTACCGACAAGGTGATTAAAGCGCTGGGCGATGGCACGAAGTAGGTTGGTTTGACTGTGGTGTTGCGACTGGGTGAGATTGTCGCTCGTCTTGGGGGCGAAATAGTCGGTGCTGGTGATACGGCGAATTCATTCGATTTGTCCAATATATCCATTGAGCGTGTTGCACCGCTGGAAACCGCTGGCCCTGGCGACTTGTCTTTTTTATCGAACCCAAAATATCGCGCATTATTGGGTCATACGCGTGCATCGGCCGTGATCATGGCGCAGCCTGCCGATGCGATAGGCGCAGATTTTATAAATTCAAACGCATCTGTAACCGGATTTGCAGCCATTGTCACGCCACAACCCTACTTGTATTACGCCCGCGTCGCCCAGTGGTTGTCACCTCCACCCAGAGTCATTCCCGGAATTCACGCCAGCGCAGTCATTGAAGGTCAGGTAGCTGCCTCGGCCTCTATCGGCCCGCATGTGACAATAGGCACCGGTGCCCAGATTGGCGAACATGTTGTGATCGGCGCGAATTGCAGCATTGGTGAACACGTCGTCATTGAGTCTGCAACGCGCTTGGCGCCACACGTGACTATTTATGCTGGATGCGAAATTGGCGCGCGATGTATTGTTCATTCGGGGGTAGTCATTGGTGCGGATGGATTTGGCTTTGCCAGAGAACCTGAAGGTGCCTGGGTGAAAATCCCGCAAAACGGACGTGTTGTGATCGGCGACGATGTTGAAATTGGTGCGAACACCACAATCGATCGCGGTGCACTAGGCGATACTACCGTCGGCAATGGCGTCAAGCTGGATAACCAGATTCAGATTGGGCATAACGTGAAGATTGGCACAAACACGGCCATTGCAGGCTGTGTGGGTGTTGCTGGCAGCGCCAGTATTGGCGCGCGGTGTAGTATCGGCGGTGCTGCCATGATACAGGGCCATTTGACACTCGCTGACGATGTGGTGGTGACCACTGGCACTTTGGTTACCAAGTCGATCACGCGTGCCGGGACCTATAGCGGATCCTCCCCGTTTCTTGCCCACGCTGACTGGCTAAGAAATTTTTCGCATCTGCGCCATCTTGATGCAATGGCCGATAAAATTCGCGCCCTTGAACAACGGCTTCTAGCCAGGGAGAAAAAGCCATGAGCGAAAACAACTCGGGCGAATTAAATGATGCCCAGATGGACATCCATCAAGTCCTGAATTATTTACCGCATCGCTATCCATTTTTGCTGATTGACCGTGTGCTGGAAGTCATCCCCGGTGAGCGAATTAGCGCCCTGAAAAACGTCAGTATTAACGAGCCGTTCTTTCCAGGTCATTATCCGCATCATCCGGTAATGCCCGGTGTCTTGGTGATTGAAGCCATGGCGCAAGCAGCGGCGATTTTGTCATTCAAGACGCTTGGCCAGCTCCCTGACGACAACTCGGTTTACTATTTTGTTGGCATTGATAATGCGCGTTTTAAAAAACCTGTTAGCCCTGGCGATCAACTGTTGATCGACGTCAAGCTATTGCTTAACAAGCGCGGTATATGGAAATATTCGGCGATCGCACGGGTTGATGGTACTACCGTTGCTGAAGCCGATTTAATTTGCTCGGTCAAGCCCAGCGCATGACGGCTATTCATCCGACCGCCATTGTTCACGCCAACGCGAAGCTGGGCAAGGGCGTCACTGTGGGCCCTTATTCGCTCATCGGCGAGCATGTCGAGATCGGCAGCAATACTGTCATTGGGCCGCATGTTGTCGTCACCGGGCATACTTCGATTGGCGAAGACAACCGGATATTCCAGTTTTGCTCGATAGGCGAAGTGCCGCAAGATAAAAAACATGCGGGCGAACCCACGCGGCTTGAAATTGGCGACCGCAACACCATCCGCGAATGCTGCACATTCAACTGCGGTACAGTGCAGGACGCGGGTGTCACGCGCATGGGTAATGACAATTGGATCATGGCCTATGTGCATGTGGCACATGATTGCCAGATCGGCAACCATGTAATTTTTGCCAACAGCACGCAACTTGCAGGACACGTGCATGTGGGGGACTGGGTCATTCTGGGGGGCTTTACCGGGGTGCATCAATTCGTGAGAATTGGCGCTCATGGCATGACATCCGTGAGTTCTGTTTTACTGCAGGATATGCCGCCGTATGTCATGGCAGCGGGTAGCCCGGCGCAGCCACGGAGTATTAACACCGAAGGCTTGAAACGGCGAGGGTTTTCACCCGACGCCATTGCAGCGATTCGTCGTGCTTTTAAAACCCTGTACAAAAAAGGCCTCTCATTCGAAGAAGCCAGCACAACGATTGCAGCAGAAGCCTTGACGGTGCCTGAGCTCGATGTACTGGCGAATTTTCTTGCCCAGTCTGGCCGAGGAATTATCCGCTGATGGCACGCATTGCGATGGTTGCTGGCGAAGCCTCCAGCGACCAATTAGCGGCACATCTTATCGCCGCACTGAAGCCCCAATTATTGTCCGACGCGAGCTTTTATGGCATAGGCGGGCCAAAAATGCAGCGTGAGGGATTTGATTCGCGCTGGCCAGCTGAAAAGCTTGCCGTGCGCGGTTATTTCGAGGCATTGCGAAATTATCGCGAGATTGCCCGCATGCGCCGCCAACTACTCAAAACCTTGCTCAAAAACCGCCCGGATATTTTTATTGGCGTTGATGGCTACGACTTCAATGTGTGGCTGGAAAAAAAACTCAAGCGGGCAGGCATTCCCACCGTGCATTTTGTGAGCCCTTCGATTTGGGCCTGGCGCAAAAACCGGTTGAAAAAAATCGTTGACTCCATGTCGCATATTCTGGCGCTATATCCATTCGAGCCAGCGCTGTATGCCCAAACATCGGTTAAGTGCAGTTATGTAGGCCACCCCATGGCCGATGTGATTCCGCTCCAGACAAATCGCGATGCTATGCGTGAACGCTTGGATATTCCGCTGGATCAACCAGTGATCGCACTGCTCCCCGGGAGTCGGCAAGCGGAGCTGCGCTACATGGCGGAAACCTTCATTGCCACCGCCCAATTGCTGCATGCCCAAAACCCCAACGCGCTGTTTTTAGTGCCCATGGCCTCGGGCGATACCCGGTTGCAATTTGAAACCGCTCTGTGGAAACTCAAGGCAAATGAGTTGCCGTTGAAAATAATGTTTGGCCATTCACTCGATGCGCTTGCCGCATGCGATGTGGCTTTGGTGGCCAGTGGCACAGCGACTCTGGAGGCCGCACTGGTTGGCCGTCCCATGGTGATTACCTACAAAATATCGCCGTGGTCATGGCGCATCATGCGCCATATGGGTTACCAACCATGGATCGGTTTGCCTAACATTTTGGCCGGCCGCTTTGTCGTGCCAGAATTTTTGCAGGATGATGCTACGCCAGAAAATCTGGCCCAAGCCGTGGGCAATTTGCTGGCCGACCAAAAAACGCAAATGGCGATACAGCGTGTGTTTGCCGACATTCATATTCAACTACGACAAAACACAGCACAAAAAGCGGCCGCTGCCATTCTGCCGTATCTGCAAAAAAAACCGCAAATGGCATGAGCGAGAAAATCCGGATGGTTCAGCTCTCGATGATGCAACGCATCTGCGGCGTAGATGAAGCAGGCCGCGGCCCGTTGGCAGGCCCCGTGTATGCGGCAGCGGTGATTCTCGATCCGGCGCGGCCGATTGACGGCCTGGATGATTCGAAGAAATTGAGCGAGAAAAAACGCGAGCGCCTGGCGCTGGAAATTCGCGAAAAAGCGCTTGCCTTCGGCATTGCTTTCGCGACAGTGGAAGAAATCGATCAGATCAACATTCTGCAAGCCACGCTGCTCGCCATGCGCCGCGCTGTTGAGGCCTTGCCGCTACAACCGACACAAGCCTTGATTGACGGTAATCGCTGCCCTCGACTCGCTATGCCATCGCGTGCCATCATTGGCGGCGATGCGCTGGAACCCGCCATCTCGGCTGCATCCATACTCGCCAAAACCGCGCGCGATGCGGAAATGCTGCGTATCCATGCCGACTATCCGCACTATGCGCTTGACCGGCACAAGGGCTATGACACTGCAGCACATCGGGCGGCCCTGGAGATGTATGGCCCGGCCTGTTTTCATCGGAAAAGTTTTGCGCCGGTGCGCGCCTTGTTGAATAAATCATGAACGCGATGCGGATCGTTTTGGTGTGCCGCGCAGCAACTAAATAAAGGACATGAATACCCTGCGGCTCATTACCTCGCGCGCTAACCCCGCATTCAAAGCGCTCAGTGCGCTGGCGAGTGACCCGCGCGCACCGCGCCGCGAAGGGCGCACGCTGGCCGATGGCATTCATCTGGTGGCCGACTGCTTCGCGCATGGCATCACGGTGCAGCAATTACTGGTTAGCGAAAGCGGGCAGCAAAATCCACAGATTGTGGCACTGCTCACCCATGCCGGGGATATTGAATGCCTGCTGTTAAGCGATGCCCTGTTCCGTGAAATTTCCGGAGTCGCCACGCCCACCGGCATTGCCGCTGTCATTGCTATTCCACCAACCCCGCAAGGTGCTGTCGCAGGGGATGCAGTGCTGCTTGATGCGATACAAGATGCCGGCAACGTCGGCGCCATCCTGCGCACCGCAGCGGCAGCTGGCGTGCGTGACATCGTGCTCGGCCCCGGCTGTGCAGGTGCATGGACGCCACGTGTGCTGCGTGCTGGGCAGGGCGCACATTTCAATTTACGGATACGCGAACAGGCGGATCTGGCCGCGACACTGATTACCTGCAGCGGCATCTCTGTAGCTACTGTGGCTCGTGATGGTGCCAGCTTGTATGCACTTGATCTGCGCCAACCGGTTGTCTGGCTATTCGGCAACGAAGGCGCAGGGCTGTCGGCAGAACTCATTGCCGTTGCGCAACAGCGCGCCACGATTCCGCTTGCTGCCACGAGCGAATCGCTCAATGTCGCGGCAGCGGTGGCGGTGTGCTTGTTTGAGGCGGTACGTCAGCGTCAACAACTGTCGTAATAATCCCTAGCCGCCGCACCCCGGAAGTATTGACTTCGCGGCGTGTCACCAGCGCCGACTTTTCAGTTAAAACGGCTGCCAGGCACCATTTTGGTAGACGACATGATCGTCAAGATGAACCGTTTCGGTGACGGCAAATACATCCACATGATGTCTCGCGGTGGCGCGGCGAATTTGAGGCTTGTTGTAAAGCCCGTGTTTGGCGCCGAGCGACAAATGGATGCCGCACATGCGTTCATAGGTGCCAATATCGCTTACCGTTTTATCCTGAGTGAGTGCGCGGTTCATGCCAAAGCCCAGCTCGCGCATCCAGATTTCACCCTCATCGGCGCGGATATTGGCAAGTACCTGGTCGAACTCCGGCGTGGAGTCGAAGACCTCGGTAACGCGCCCCTTGGTGATCGTCAGCGTGATGGGGTTTGCCGGCTTGTTGACCGCGAACGAGGTGTCGCCAAAAATAAAAATACGTACGCGGCCATTGACGGATTCCAAATCTTGCGATTCTGTAAATACCTCGCCAATGGGGAACTGCCCGCCCACGTTTTTCATCGTCCGGTAATCGCCCACGTTCAGCTTGGCAGATTCAAAAGCTGAGGCAAAGACCAACCGCTCGCCACCACTGTCGAGTACACCGGATTGCGCCCGGTCGATGCGTTCCTTGAGCGCATGGCCAACATCGCGGTAATACGCCAGATCATAGGCCAGCGAGTCGATGTAGTGGATGGCCTCTATTCCCGGCATGCGCGACAAATGCGGGTGTTCAATGACTTTCAGCGAACGTTTGAAAAGTTCGATGCGAATGCGATAAGCCTCAAGACGAAAGCTGGTCGACTGAATCAACACCACCAAATCCCCGGGCGCAAGCAGATCAATGGCCGCGAGAGTCTCCTCCGGTGATACTGCATCAAAGTCGATGAAACAGGCTGCTGGAAGACAGCTGCGGTAAGCCCGGGTCAGGGCAATCGCGAGAGCACATTGTGCATCCGATACCACCAAGGCAGCCTGCGCGTGGTGATGCTCAATGGCCAGTGAAAGAATGTCGTGCAGATGCTTT
The DNA here is from genome assembly GCA_004322535.1 of Rugosibacter sp. Classification (GTDB taxonomy): domain Bacteria; phylum Pseudomonadota; class Gammaproteobacteria; order Burkholderiales; family Rhodocyclaceae; genus Rugosibacter. Next base: position 78,023 of record SCUZ01000083.1, on the reverse strand, counting down.
GTCGCGGTATCAATGGCTGTTTGGGGTAAATGAGTCATGGGGCCAGGTTTGTTTAATTTTATTCATGATATTTATATTTTTCCGCGCCCCGTGCAGGATGTAGGGCGTCCGCTCAAGGTGATGCATCGCGGCACTAGCCGCAGTAGCAAGAGAGGTGAAAAAAGGCATTATCGCCGTTTTATCGGCGCCGACTTTTCCTTGCGTCATTGGCCGTGCGTCAATACCCCGCCGCCAGCCCCGTATTCCGGCGCGGATCAATGGCGCCGTAGAAGCGGTTGTTGCCGCGCGGTTTGCCGCCGAGCGCAGGTGCGCCGATCAAAATGCCGGCGGCGTGGTTGGCGGGTTGCGGGTTGCCCAATTGGTGGCCCATGTCGATCAGCAGCTTCTGTGTGTCGGGGCTGAGCGCGAAAGTTTCGACTTCGGTGACATCCGGCAGCCATTGCTGGTGGAAACGCGGGGCATCCACGGCTTCTTGAATGTTCATGCCATAGTCTATGACATTGATAATCGAATGTACGACCACGCTGATGATGCGGCTGCCGCCTGGCGTGCCGATCACCATGACTGGCTTGCCGTCGCGTGAAACAATGGTCGGGCTCATTGAACTCAGTGGTCGTTTGCCAGGTGCGATGGCATTAGCGCTGCCCTGCACCAGGCCAAACAGGTTGGGTACGCCGGGCTTGATGGTGAAGTCGTCCATTTCGTTGTTGAGCAGGATGCCGGTTTTCCCCGCGGTGACGGCGGCGCCGAACCAGGCGTTGAGGGTGTAGGTAACGGATACGGCATTGCCCGCTGTATCGACAATCGAATAATGCGTGGTGTTTGTACCTTCGCGCGGGATGTCGGATGAAATGTCGTAGTGAATATCGTGTGGCGCTTTGCCGGGTTTGATTTCCAGTGAAGCGCCTGCTTTTGAGGGATTGATTGCCGCGCGGATGTTTGCTGCGTAGGTTTTGTCGAGCAATGGTTGCAGCGGATTGGGTACAAAACTCGGGTCGCCCAGATAGTTGTTGCGGTCGGCATACGCATGGCGCATGGCTTCGATTTGATAATGCACAGCCTGCGCGGAAAGGTAACCTAGTTCTTTTAACGGATAGCCTTCGAGGATGTTGAGGATTTCGCAGACGACTACGCCTCCCGAACTTGGCGGTGGTGCCGAGACGATGTGATAACCACGATAGTCGCACTCGATCGGAGCGAGTTCGCGCGCTTGGTAATTTGCAAAATCAGATTTGCTCAAAATTCCATGACCTTTCTGACTCGCGGCAACGATGGCCTGGCTGATAGGGCCGTTGTAAAACGCCTTTAACCCGTCACGACTGATGAGGCTCAGTGAGCGGGCTAGGTCTTTTTGCACCAGCCGTTCGCCCACAGTCAATGGCTGGCCATGGTGCAGAAAAATAGCAGCGCTGGGCACATCTTGTTGAAAGCGGGCTGTCGCGTGAGCAAGCATGTCCACGTCACCCTCATCGAGTACAAAGCCTTTTTGGGCAAGCTCAATGGCCGGGGCGACAAGTTGGCGACGCGGCAGCGTGCCATAGCGGGTGCGAGCTAATTCCAGCCCGGCGACGGTGCCGGGTACACCTGCGGCAAGATAGCCATGGGTGCTCAGGTTTTTGATGACCTTGCCGCTCGCGTCCAGATACATGGAGGGAGTTGCAGCCAGTGGTGCTTTTTCGCGGAAGTCCAAAAAGGTTTTGCGGCCATCGGCGAGTTGTATGGTCATGAATCCGCCGCCGCCCAGATTACCGGCCGCAGGGTAGACCACGGCGAGGGCATAACCTACGGCGACAGCCGCATCAATGGCATTGCCGCCCTTTTTCAAGACATCTACACCAACTTTAGTTGCCAGGTGTTGCGCCGTGACGACCATGCCGTTTTCTGCGGCCACAGGAAACCGCGAAGCGCCAAAGGCTTGGCAGTTTGCTGCAAAGAGCGAGAAGGCCAAGAGCAGGCGGGAGGTGTTGCGCAAAAGTGTGGAGGTCACGGCAAGATCCTGGGGTAAGTGCTCAAAGATGGATGGGGCTTAGCACGTGCGTCGATCAATTTTCAAGGTTTGCAGCAGGGTCGCGCCAATTTCCTCAATGGATTTAGTGGTTGATTCAAGCCACTCAATCCCTTCGCGGCGCATCATCTTTTGCGCTTGGTCAATTTCCCAGCGACAGTTTTCGAGGGATGCGTAGGTGCTCTCAGGGCGACGTTCCTGACGGATGGCAGAGAGTCGATCAGGGTTGATGGTTAAACCAAACAGCTTGTGCCGATGTTTGGTGAGCCCATCGGGGAGTTTGTTGCGTTCAAAATCTTCCGGAATCAAAGGATAGTTGGCTACCTTGATACCAAACTGGATTGCCAGATACAGGCTGGTTGGCGTTTTGCCACTGCGCGAGACGCCGACGAGGATGACATCTGATTTATCCAGCTCAGTGCTGGATACACCGTCGTCATGGGCCAGCGTGAAATTGATCGCATCCATACGCGCCACGTATTCTGATGAATTCACCAGGCTATGACTGCGCCCAATGGTGTGGCTGGACTTCATGCCAAACTCGGCTTCCAGTGGCGAGATAAAGGCGCCGAAAAAATCGAGAATCAAGGCATTGGCCTGGTGCAGCACCGTCACGGTTTCCGGATTCACCAGAGTTGAAATCACGATGGCTCGATTGCCATCCTTCATTCCTGCGGCATTGATTCTGGCGACACAGTCAGTTGCCTTGGCAACGGAGTCAATAAAGGGCATGCGCACTTGAGCTGTTTGGATGTCTTCAAATTGAGAAAGCAAACTGTGCCCCAGCGTTTCGGCGGTAATACCTGTGCCATCGGAGACAAAAAATACGGTATGCCGGGCAGGCATGGGCGTGGGAAGGGTCATGAATAATCTCTCAGGAAGGTAGAAGGCAGGTAAATGGCTATAAAATGGCAGCTTTCCCTCCATGTTAACAGAAGGAACTTGTATGTCTTCATCTACACCTTTCACACATCGCTACGCGATTGGTTTTGAACATTTACGCATGACGGATGTGGGAGATGTTGGCGGCAAAAATGCATCACTGGGGGAGATGATCAGTCAACTGGCGGCATCGCAAGTGCGCGTGCCAGGCGGGTTTGCAACCACGGCATTGGCGTACCGCGAGTTTCTCGCCCATCAAGGGCTGGCTGATCGCATCAATGCCGCGCTGGATGCATTGAACGTGGATGATGTTGAAAAACTTGCAAAAGTGGGTGCGCAGATTCGTCAGTGGGTTGTGGATACCCCGTTTCCGCCCAAGCTGGAAGATGAAATTAAACAAGAATACGCGCTCCTCATTGCGTCAAGTGGTGCTGAAGCAAGCTTTGCAGTGCGTTCTTCCGCAACGGCAGAGGATTTGCCGGATGCTTCATTTGCCGGCCAGCAGGAAAGTTTTTTGAACATCCATGGCTATGACAATATTCTGCATGCCATCAAGGAAGTTTTTGCCTCGCTCTACAACGATCGCGCGATTGCTTATCGCGTGCATAAGGGTTTTGCGCATGCCGAGGTGGCCTTGTCAGCGGGTGTGCAGCGCATGGTGCGTTCAGACACCGGCGCTTCCGGCGTGATGTTTACGATGGATACGGAATCAGGCTTCGATAAAGTCGTTTTTATCACTTCAAGTTATGGCTTGGGCGAAACCGTGGTGCAAGGGGCGGTAAATCCGGATGAGTTCTATGTCCATAAAGCCACGTTGGCGCTGGGCAAGCCTTCCATCATTCGGCGAAATATGGGCAGCAAGCTGATCAAGATGATTTTTACCGACTCGCGGCAGGCCGGGCGCAGTACGGAAACAATAGATGTGCCGGAAAATGATCGGAATGTTTTCTCGCTAGCCGACGCAGATATTCTTGAGTTGGCACGTTATGCCATGATCATTGAAGCGCACTACCAGATGCCGATGGACATCGAATGGGGCAAGGATGGTCAGGATGGCAAGCTGTATATCCTGCAGGCGCGTCCAGAGACTGTGAAATCGCAAGATGACCATGCTTCGGTGATTGAAAAATACAAGCTCAAGCAGCATGGCAAAGTGCTCACCAGTGGCCGCGCCATTGGGCAAAAAATCGGTTCTGGCGTGGTGCGTGTGGTCAAAGATCCCGCCCAAATGCACCTGGTACAACCAGGTGATGTGCTGGTAGCGGACATGACAGACCCCAACTGGGAGCCAGTCATGAAGCGGGCTTCAGCGATTGTGACCAATCGTGGCGGACGTACTTGCCATGCGGCGATTATTGCGCGCGAACTGGGCATCCCTGCCATTGTGGGCTGTGGCAGTGCCACTACCGCCTTGACCGAAGGCGAGAGCGTGACCATATCGTGTGCCGAAGGTGATACGGGTTATGTGTATCGCGATGCGCTTGAGTTTGAAATCACGCGGCAGGATGTGGGTAATTTGCCCAAGTTGCCAGTCAAAATCATGATGAACGTGGGCAACCCCGAACTCGCCTTTGAGTTTGCGCAGATTCCGAATGCCGGGGTTGGCTTGGCTCGGCTTGAGTTTGTTATCAATAACATGATCGGTATTCATCCCAAGGCAATCCTTGAAATTGATCAGGTACCTGCAAGCCTGAAGGAAGAAATTTTGCGCCGTTCGCGCGGCTATTCTTCGCCTGAGACATTTTTTGTCGAGAAGTTGACTGAAGGGGTGGCCACCATTGCGGCGGCGTTTTATCCGCAGCCGGTGATTGTTCGTTTGTCGGATTTCAAATCAAACGAATACCGCAAATTGCTCGGCGGCGAGATTTATGAGCCGGAAGAAGAAAACCCCATGTTGGGGTTCCGTGGCGCTTCACGTTACATCGCGCCGTCTTTCCGCGCTTGCTTTGAACTCGAATGCCGTGCCATGAAGCGCGTACGCAATGACATGGGGCTCACCAATGTGCAAATCATGGTGCCCTTCGTGCGCACGGTGGACGAAGCCCGTACGGTGGTCGAATTGCTGGCGGCGCATGGTCTGCGCCGCGGCGAAAACGAGCTCAAGCTGATCATGATGTGTGAAATTCCATCCAATGCCTTGTTGGCTGAGCAGTTTCTTGAGCATTTCGATGGCTACTCAATCGGTTCCAATGATCTGACCCAGCTGACACTAGGCCTGGATCGTGATTCTGGTTTGGTGGCACATTCGTTTGATGAGCGCGATCTGGCCGTTAAAAAATTATTGTCCATGACGATTGCCACGTGTAATCGCCTGGGCAAGTATGTTGGCATTTGTGGTCAAGGCCCGTCGGATCACGCTGACTTTGCCGAGTGGCTCATGGATGAAGGTATCCAGACCATCTCGTTGAATCCGGATACCGTGATTGATACTTCGATGCGACTCGCTAGCCACAAAAAATAAACCATGCAAATTCTCTGGTGGCACTGGATGGTATTAGGCATGGGACTGGCTTTGGCTGAGCTGGCCTTGTTCAGTTTTTTTATCATCTGGTTTGCCATAGGCGCGCTACTTGTGGGCGTGGCCTTATTGGTGCTCCCGAACTTGAGCTTTACTGCGCAGGTATTGCTATGGACAGCTGCTTCGATAGTGATGACGGTGTTGTGGTTCAGGTTTTTTCGCCATGCGAACAAAACACGCTCGGGCCAAGCGGATGAGGCATTAGGTGAGATCGGGGTGCTCGTGAGCGCAATTGAACCTGTGGGGTCCTCATCAGGTCGCGGTGAAGTGCGCTTTCAAAAGCCCATCATGGGGGCAGAGCGGTGGACTTGCCTGGCTGATGAATCCATTGCGGCTGGCATGCGAGTCAAAGTGCTGGCAGTGGATGGCCAGTTTTTAAAAGTGGGTAAAACTTGAGGAGCGCATGATGGGTGAGCTTGGATTTTTTGTAATTGCACTCTTTGTTTTCGCCGCAGTGACCGTGGCCAAGGGCGTGCGCATTGTGGCGCAAGGCGAGGAATGGGTTGTCGAGCGGTTGGGCAAGTACCATAAAACATTGTTGCCTGGGTTGAATATCATCATTCCTTATCTGGATCAGGTGCGTTACAAGCTGGTAACCAAAGACATTATTCTGGATGTGCAAGAGCAGGAAGTCATCACTAAAGACAATGCCGTGATTGTGACCAATGCGATTGCGTTCATCAAGATCACCGATCCGGTCAAGGCGGTGTATGGCGTGACAGATTTTTCTGAAGCGATACGCAACATGATCATGACCACGCTGCGTTCAATTATTGGTGAAATGAATCTGGACGAGGCGTTGTCCAACCGCGATGCAATCAAGGCGCGTTTGCGCGAGAGCATTGCCGACGAAGCCATTGATTGGGGGCTGACCGTCAAATCGGTCGAAATACAAGACATCAAGCCGTCTGAATCAATGCAGCGCGCGATGGAGGCGCAAGCGTCTGCCGAGCGTGAACGCAAAGCCACAGTGACCCGCGCTGAAGGCACCAAGCAATCGACCATTCTCAACGCGGAAGCCCAGTTACAAGCGGCGCGACTACAAGCCGAAGCACAAGTGACTTTGGCTACCGCCAGTGCGGAAGCCATCAAGCGCGTCGCCGTGGCGCTGGGGAGTGACGATGCCCCCGTGCGCTATTTGCTGGGTGAGAAATATATCCAGACGCTAGGCAGCCTGGCCACCTCGGAAAACGCCAAAACGATTGTACTGCCTGCTGATTTGCAAGACGCCTTGCGCGGCATGTTTGGTCGTCCGCGCGTTTAACCAGCGCTGCGTTTAATCAGCAACCGTGCGTTTTCTGGCATTCGAGACGGCGACACGACGCCTATCCGTCGCACTTTGGCAGGATGGCGAGCTCACCGAACGGTTTGCCGATCACCCGAACAGTGGCTCGGAATATCTTTTACCCTGGGCGCATGAACTGCTGGCACTATCCGGCATAACGCTCAAGCAACTCGATGGCATTGCGTTTGGCGCAGGCCCGGGCGGGTTTACAGGTTTGCGCTTGGCGTGCGGTGTGGCGCAGGGCTTGGCGTTTGGTCTGGATGTGCCCGTTGCACCTATCTCAACCCTGGCCGCGTTGGCCCTGGCATCGGGCGAGCGCAATGTCTGGACGTGTCTCGATGCACGCATGAATGAAATTTATGCGGCCGCATATACTATCGAAGGGGATGTGGCGCATGAAGTGATGGCACCGCATTGTATCGCACCCGCCGCATCACCGGCGCCGACTTTTCAAAGCGCATGGGGCGTGGGCGATGGATTTAAAACCTATGTTGACTTATTGACTAGCCGTAAGCCAGACTTGGCGGGCACTCACCCTGATGCTTTTCCTTCAGCTGCCGCCGTGGCACGCTTGGCAGTACCCATGTTGGCCGATGGCCGAGGGGTAGCAGCAGCCGATGCCCAGCCCATTTATGTGCGCGACAAAGTGGCATTTACCACGGCCGAACGCTTGGCGCGCGGCGGATTGAAATGACATTTGACCAATACCTGCGCATCATCGCGATGACCTTGGCTGACCTGGATACAGTAGTGGCCGCCGAGGCCACGCTGCATGCTTCACCGTGGACGCGCGGCCAGTTTGCCGATTCGCTCGCCGCAGGCCACGATGTCTTGCTGGCGTATGACAGCAGCAACTCCTTGGTGGGCTATGGCGTGGTGATGATGGCGGTGGGCGAGGCTGATTTGCTGAACATCAGCGTGTTACCCGCGTTTCAACGACAAGGGGTTGGCGCAGCCTTTTTGCAGTACCTGATGGCGCGTGCCAAGACGCGGCAGGTGACGCGCATGCTGCTCGAAGTGCGTGCTACGAATCGAGCGGCGCTGGCCTTGTACACACGCCAGGGGTTCATTGAGATTGGTCGGCGACACGGCTATTATCCAGCCCATGAACAACGGGAAGATGCGATCGTGATGGCACGAGAGTTATAAATAACTGATGAATCCTAGTCGCCAACAAATACTGCACGAAATGGGCTTGGGGCCAGTGTGGAAACTTCGCGCGCCATCCGTCGCTGCTACGGCGACCGAGCTACGGGCCGAGGCGACTCATTCGGCTGCCGAGCGAGCCCCGACAGACAATACGGCAGTCACGCGCGCGACGAGAATCGCTATGCCCATGGATTGGGATGAGCTGGCTGCAACCGTTGCGGCGTGTCGCCAGTGCCGACTTTGTGAAGTGCGCAAACAAGCCGTGCTAGGCGTTGGCGACCGGCAAGCCGACTGGCTTTTTGTCGGTGAAGGGCCGGGCGCGGAAGAGGATGAACGCGGCGAGCCATTTGTCGGTCAGGCGGGTCAGCTGCTGGATAACATGCTGACTTCGATTGGTCTGCAGCGCGGACGGGATGTTTATATTGCCAATGCCGTTAAGTGTCGTCCACCGGAAAATCGAACTCCCGACCACGACGAGCTTGCAGCCTGCCGGCCTTATCTTGCACAACAAATTGCCTTGATCCAGCCTAAGCTCATTGTCGCCATGGGCCGCCCCGCTGCGCAGACATTGCTACAAACTGAAGTAAAAATCGGCGCTGCACGGACTAGGGTGCATGATTACGAGGGTATTCCTGTGATTGTCACCTACCATCCCGCCTATCTATTGCGCAGTCCTCTCGATAAGGCGAAAGCCTGGGAAGATCTCTGTTTTATGCGCAGGACGATGCGCCAATTAAAAGCCAATCAATAGGCGTTCGTGACCTATTCCGATCACCCTCTCATTGGGAACAGATTTTGCAGCACGGCTTATTATGAATATCCATTATCCAAAATCGTTCTTCAAGCTGCTGTCAGCCGGCTTTTTGCTGGCGGTTTTGCCATTGATTATTGGTTTGCTGATTAATACCGTCGCCATACAGCGACTATCGACACAAAGCCAGCGTGCTATTTATGATGCCGCGCGAGTGACCCATGCCGCAAGAGAATTAAGCGAAACGGCCAATTCATTGGAACGCGTTGCGCAACAGAGTGTCATCTTGAAAGATTCGACTTTATGGAAGAGCTATCTCACTTTGCATCAGCGCTTTGTGAATGCCAGCGCACAATTGGGCGAGTTGCCACTTGAAGCCTCCATGCGGCTAGAGCTAACGGCCCTGCAGCAAGAAGAACAGCAACTCAATGCCTATCTCGTAAAAATCGGCATTGATGCGACAGGCGCGGCGGATGCAGCGATTCGGTATGCCGATATTGCCGATACAACGCGGCAGCTATTAACACGCTCGAGCAAGGTGATCGATAAAGAGGCAGAGTCTTTGCGCGTGTTGGCCGAGCAAACGGAGATACAAGTTAAAAGGCAGCTTTTCTTGTTGCTGCCCTTGTCGATATTCATCGTCGCCGGGTTTACGCATCTTCTCGCTAAGCCGATTGCCCAGCTTGAACAGGGTATTCGTGATCTGGGCGAACGCCGGCTTGAGACCAGGATCGAAGTGAATGGCCCTGATGACTTGAAGCAGCTGGGTGACCGGCTGGATTGGTTGCGGTTGCGTTTGGTTCACCTAGGGGAACAAAAAAGCCGTTTTTTGCGCCAGATTTCGCATGAGCTAAAAACACCTTTAACGGCATTGCGCGAAGGGTCGGATTTATTATCTGAGGAAATTGCAGGGCCGTTAACAGAAAAACAGCGTGAAATTGTCTATATCCTGCGTCAACATAGTCTTGACTTGCAACGCCTGATTGAAGATCTGTTGCGTCATGGTGAGTCGGAGTTTCAGCAAACACCGCTTAAATTGCAACCTGTAAAACCCATTGAAATCATTGCGAAGGTAATCGATAAGCAACACCTGGCGATGGCCTCACGACATATCAAGTTAGATAGGCAAGTCGATGATTTTGTTTTGCGTACAGATCCCGAGCGGTTGCGTATCGTGTTTGATAATCTGCTGTCTAATGCCATTAAGTACTCACCTGCAAATGGTACGATTACCGTGTCGGCAAAAAAAAATGATAATCATGTTTTGCTATCCGTGATTGATGAGGGTCCAGGCGTCGCGGATGAAGAGAGGGATAATTTGTTTGATCCGTTTTATCGTGGCCAGGCCGTAGCTGCTGGCGTTGTCAAAGGCTCGGGGTTGGGGTTATCTATCGCCAAAGAACATGTACTCACCTTGGGCGGGGAAATCACCGTTGGCCGAGGAAAAGGGCACTTCACGGTACAACTCCCTTTGAATTTATGACCCGCCATGAAAACGTTTTATAACTATTTGTTCCTGGGTTTACCCCTGGCCCTGCTCTCGGGCTGTGCAGCCATCAAACCGGCAGAAGTTGTTGCGCCCCCCAGCCCGGTGTATTGGAATGCACCAGGCAGTGCGAGTGCATTGCTTGCTTACTTTGATCAACTACGCTTGTTGTCGGTACCCGAGCTTGCCAAGGAAACTGAACGCGCACGCAAGAGTTATGCGAAAGATAAATCGACTTTCTATCAACTTCAATATGCCATTGCCTTGTCTGTTCCTGGCGGAGACATCCGCCATGCGCAACAATTGCTCGATCCCTTGGTCAAGGAAACGGGGCGTCGTGATCTTCCGCTTCATGCTTTGGCCGCTATGTTGAGTACCGACTTGGCCGAACGCCAAAGATTGGAGGAAGCATTGCAAACCCAAATTCGCCGTGCTGATGACCTTGATGGCAAGCTTGAAGCGTTAAAGGATATCGAGAAAAAAATGATGCAGCGTGAGAATGTGATCAAAGGAAAACCATGAGCTCGCCGAATGCAAAAAATAGCTCACAAACTCGGCTACAAACGCGATCACAGATTTTATTGGTTGATGATGACCCGGATTTGCTTCGCCTGTTGACCATTCGGCTCGAGGCAGCAGGATATGGAGTCATGACGACAGACAAGGCAGAACACGCACTGGCCATGATTGCGGTTGAACGGCCGCATCTGGTGATTACCGATCTGCGTATGCCGGGTATGGATGGTTCGGCATTGTTTGAGGCGATCAACGCGACGCATCCGGCGCTACCGGTGATCATACTCACGGCGCATGGCACCATTCCGGATGCGATTGCAGCGACAAATCGTGGCGTGTTTGGCTATCTGACCAAGCCTTATGATGCCAAAGCGCTGATTGCCCAAGTGGAGCAGGCACTGCGCTTTTCTGTCAGTGACACCACTGAGGCTATGGGCGAGCAAACATGGCGAGCGGGTATTGTTACCCAAAGTCCCGTCATGGAAGGTCTTTTGGCGCAAGCCCGATTGGTTGCTGCTAGCGACGCCAGTGTCATGTTGTATGGAGAATCAGGCACCGGGAAAGAGCTGTTGGCCCAGGCAATTCATTTTGCCAGCGCACGGTCTCAGGCGAGTTTTGTCGCTGTGAATTGTGGGGCAATCCCTGAAAACCTTCTGGAATCCGAGCTTTTTGGCTATGTGCGCGGGGCATTTACCGGGGCGAATAAAGACTATGCAGGGTTAGTCAGGGAGGCCGATGGTGGCACGCTTTTCCTGGATGAGATTGGCGATATGCCTTTGCCATTGCAAGTAAAATTGCTGCGCATGCTGGAGCAGCGCGAGGTGAGGCCATTAGGTGAGGCTAAATCGCAGCGTGTGGATATTCGTGTCATTAGTGCTACGCACCGCGATCTGGACGTGGAAATGGCCGAAGGACGGTTTCGTAGTGATTTGTTTTATCGCCTCAAGGTGGTGGCGCTGGCGATTCCATCATTGGCTGAACGGCGTGACGATATTCCTCTGCTGGCCAGGTATTTTCTACACAAGATCTCGGAAAACTACCGAAAGGAAGTTAATGGATTTGCGCCGGAGGCGATGGAGATTCTAGTACGCGCCAGCTGGCCCGGTAACGTGCGTCAACTGCTCAATGTAGTAGAGCAGGCAGTTGCCTTGTCTACCGGATCCATCGTACCACTTGCACTGGTGCAAAATGCCATCCGGGAACTGGAAGATATTATCCCCTTCGATGAAGCACGGCGTCGCTTTGAAGCCGATTACCTGGCGCGGCTGCTCAAAATGACGGGGGGTAGCGTTGCGAGTGCTGCCACTTTGGCGCAGCGAAACCGTACGGATTTTTACAAGCTCCTGCAGCGCCATTCCATGGATCCTTCGTTGTTCAAGTAACTGTCGCCACAGCGCGACAGTAAAAATCATTAGGGTTCATCGGGTTGTAAAACCTTTGCAGCGATCTGTCGCTTGATGGCGACAGATCGTCATGACGTGGGAATTGCCTGGCTAACATAAGCCATTGAAATTTATTATAAAAATAATCTGGCATAGTGGTTGCTTATACACAGGTGGTTGAGCATTGCATCAAAATGCCCAATTGACTTAAGGAGCAATGCCATGAACAGACAGCGAATTAAAAAAAGAATTTTCTTGCTCGCAGCGCTTCCACCTGTCGCAGCTTGTACCTCGAATCCTACCAGGCAGGAAACAGGCACTGTTTCCTGCCTGGTGGGCGATATCGTTGGCACTTCGCTGACGAGTAAGCGTTTTGCCGGAATTTCCTGATACGGCTTCGCCGGGACATGGGTAATTGGCTGCAGATGGCTTGTTCGTGGCATGGTCTGTACCCATCGGAAAGAAGATTGGTACCTCATGTGAATATGAGACCCTGATCAGAAAAGAGAGAAACGACAAAATGCAAACTCGTCCCAAACTACTCTATCCATTAATGGTGATTGCAGCGATTGCCGTTACCGTGTTTAGTTTGCTAGGCATCGCGACTTTAACCGGAGCCCTACCGCTGGCCCATTCCGAAGCGGGTACGGCATCTACGGCATCATCTATTGCGGAAGCCACACAGAAAGCACTGCCGGAGTCTGGTACCGGTTCCGCCGGGCACGACCGCACAGTGGCTTCTGCCTGCCGTTACTGCGGCGTCGTGGAATCGGTGAACCTGGTCGAAATGAAAGGTCAGGGCAGTGGCGTGGGGGCAATTGCCGGAGGAGTTGCCGGCGCCCTGGTAGGCAATAGCATCGGTCAAGGTAATGGCCGCACTGCGATGACCCTTTTAGGTGGCGCTGGTGGTGCCTACGCTGGCAATGAGATCGAAAAAAATACGCACAAAACTTCGTCGTATCGCATCCGAGTGCGTATGGAGAATGGCGTGCTGCGTACGCTCTATCAGCGCAATCCGCCGGCGGTGGCAGCTGGCGATCACGTGAAAATTGTTGATGGTGTGGTTGCACAGCAATCATTGAGTAGTTAAGAACTCTGAACTTGATTCGTTTTTCCGGCCGAGAGGATCCTCGGTAATCACTAGAGAAGGAGATGTAGGATGAAGAAGCGATGCATAAAACAACTGTTAGCCCTGAGTACTATTTACTTTGTCACGTCCGTAGCAATGGCAGCGGGCGCAACGGCTTCTGGAGCAGCATCTGGAGCAATTTCCGCCAAGTCCGGCGAAATGGCCGCAAGCTCGAAAACTGCAGCCGCTGGAGCTGTTTCCGGGCATGAGAGTGCTGCCGAACTGGTTGCCGCCAACCACCTGGCCAGTGAGTTTGAGACGCTTGCCGGCTCCCATGAGAATGCATTGAACCTGATCAATGGGTTACGCAGTAGCACGCCTGTATCGCTGACAGCGAGTGGAAAATCGGGTACATCCGGCCAGCTGGTTTTCTCGCCGCCGACCCCACCGATGGAATACGGCGAGGTTAGTCGTGCGCTATCTTTAACCCGAGCCAAATTAGCGGCGCAAGGTATTGCCAATCCAACGCCAAAGCAATTGCAAATGGTGTTGCTGGGTGAATCTACTGCGTTCGGCACAGAAAAAAGCACACAAGTCGCTGGCACAGCAGGCACAGCCGGAGTCCTGCAACTTCGTAGTCAAGGCATGGGTTGGGGCCAGATCGCCCAGACCTTGAACGTTAGCCCCAGCGCTCATGTCGCAACGGATGCGCATGTGTCTACTCGGGGCTCGGCCATGACAGGACAGGGGAATGCCAACACCAATGGCGAGAGTGCCGGCATCAGCGGCCGGGCTCAAATTGATACTGGTGTCCGGACTAAACAGCTGCAAGGCGGTAGCGTAGGTGGTGGCATGGGTCTTGGTATCGGTGGCGCTGCCAGTGTTGGGCACGGCCTGGGGCTTGGCCGCTAATTCGGGTTCCGGGTATGCCGGGTACGTAGTATCACTGTCGCAACCGAAGCGGACATATCAGCAATGCCTGGGGCAACGGCACTTGAGATACGTCAGCTTCGGTCTTTCGTCCTGAACGCGGGAATGCCATGCGACGGTGAAGAGATATGACGGATTGCTGGCTACAAGCAAAATAAAAGGAAAGTTCATGCGTATGGTTTATTCAGTAGCACAAGGGCCGGATGATCGTCCGGCTGTCCTGTAGTCATTTCTGAAAAGGAAAATCCATGCTTAAAACTCCAGATTTCACCGGCAAGTCCGATGGATCGAATAGTGCGCGTGGTCTGTTTGGCCGGCCATCGATTCCCATGCCTGCACCGGTACCCAAACCCGCTGCAGCTCAATCGCTACCCATACCCATAGCAGACACTGCGAACTCGGTCCCTTCTGATACTTCATCTGTCTCCGCCACACAATTGTTGAAAGCCGAGAAAAGTGTTGGCAACCGTCTGCTCGTAGGTCCCGATGTCAAGCTCAAGGGCGCAGAAATTCTTGATTGCGATACGCTGGTTGTGGAGGGCAGGGTCGAAGCGACCATGGATAGCCATATCATCCGCATTGCCGAACAGGGCATATTCTGTGGCACCGTGAGTATCGATACTGCAGAAATATACGGCATCTTTGAGGGTGAACTCACTGCCCGAAGCCAGTTGATCATTCATGCGACTGGTCGCGTTACCGGCAAGATCCGTTATGGAAAAATTCTGATTGAAGAAGGCGGGCAGATAGGTGGCGACATTCAGTCAACTGCCGCTGACATAAGTTCCTCGGCAGTCAAGACAGAGTCTCGAACAGTGGCAATTGCGGCACGAGCATAATTTTGTCTGCCAGCCTATCGGCCATGATCTATCATCTGGCCGACGTGTGCAGCCAGATCATGCAAAATGAGTCCTTGATTTTAAGGTGGCAAAACTGCATATTGACAGGTGCAAGTATTATTTGCATCTGTCAATTATTTTCGGGAGACTCAAATGAAATTACGCATGGTGGCCTTGTTTTCATTTCTCGCCTTAATGCTTTCTGGTTGTGGCTACAACCAGGTGCAGGTAAATGATGAGCAGGTGAAGAGTGCCTGGTCTGAGGTACTCAACCAATATCAACGCCGTGCAGACCTCATCCCGAATCTGGTGGCTACCGTGCAAGGCTATGCCGCGCATGAAAAAGACGTATTAACGCGAGTGACAGAAGCCCGCGCCAATGTTGCCGGATTGAAAGCCACGCCTGAACTGATCAACGATGAAGCGGCTTTTGCCAGATTTCAAAAAGTGCAGAGCGAGTTGGGTGGAGCGTTGGCACGACTGCTGGTAGTCGCTGAAAACTATCCCAACCTGAAAGCCGATGCGAGCTTTCGTGACCTGCAAGCGCAGTTGGAAGGCACAGAAAATCGCATCACCGTTGCGCGTAATCGCTACATCAAGTCGGTGCAGGATTACAACGTGTCGGTTCGCGTCTTTCCTAATAACTTGACGGCCATGCTTATGGGCTGGAAGCCTAAAGCCAACTTTACCGTTGAGAATGAAAAATCCATTGCCACTCCACCGCGTGTGCAATTTGGTACAGCTCCCGCACCTGCAACCGCACCAGCTGCATCCGGCAACTAACGAGGTTGATGATGAAGCTGCTGCGCTGGATGCGAGCATTGCCAGTTGCAGTGCTTGCACTGGGAACCTTGGTCGTGCTACCCGTTGCTAGCGCGGCTGATGGCTTGCTGGCTCTGCCGCCGCTAACTCAGCGAGTAACAGATCTGACGGGTACCTTAAGCGCACCCCAGCGCGCTGCACTGGAGGCAAGATTAAGCGCTTTCGAGCAGAAAAAAGGCGCGCAAATCGCCGTGTTGCTAGCGCCGACTTTTCAACCGGAAAGCATCGAACAGTTTGGCATACGTCTGGCAGAAGCGTGGAAGGTAGGGCGCAAGGGGGTCGATGATGGCGTCATTCTGCTTATCGCTAAAGATGACCGGCAACTGCGCATCGAGGTAGGTTACGGGTTGGAAGGAGCGCTCAATGACGCTACCGCCAAGCGAATTATCAGCGAAGTGATTACGCCGCGTTTTCGCGAGGGCGATTACTTCGGCGGTATTGATGCCGGAGTCACGGCAATTCAAACCGTTATCGAGGGTGAGCCGCTACCTCCGCCAAGTGCCGGTTCAGCCGCCAACAGGGGGGGGCAAATTGAGAGCGGGTTGCTGCCGTTGCTGGCGGGTGCCGCGTTTTTTGCACCGCTGCTGAACCGCTTGCTGGGTTTGGGCGGTTCCTTGCTTGCCGCAGGCATCGGCGTCCTGATTGGTGGCTGGCTGCTGGGCTCGTGGCTTATTGGTTTGGTGTTTGGCATCTTTGTTCTGTTCTTCTCTTTTATGCGCGGCGGGTTAGGTGGCGGCATGGGCGGCCGCTCTGGGGGATTCGGCGGCGGTTTTAGCGGTGGTGGCGGTGGCTTTGGCGGCGGTGGTGCATCGGGGAGATGGTGAAAATGAATCTGCAACGCATAATCACGCATTTGCTCACCCCGGACTGGTTCGCGCAGGGCGTTTTTCGTCCTGCAGATTTAACGGCGATTGAATCCGCTGTGTCGGCTTCTGAAAAAATCCATCGTGGCGAATTACGGTTTGTGTTTGAAGGGCCATTGCCGATGATTGCCCTGTGGCGTGATTTTCCTGTGCGGCATCGGGCAACGCAATTATTTGCGCAGTTGGGCGTGTGGGACACAGAAGAAAACAGCGGCATATTGATCTATGTGCAGCTCATCGATCGCCGGGTAGAGATTCTTGCTGATCGAGGCATTGCACAACGTGTGCCGCAAGCTCAATGGGATGCCTTGTGTCGTGGCCTGGAAGCGGCGTTTAGACAAAAAAACTATCGTGGTGGTGCGCTGGAAGCGATCACGAAAGCCAGCGAGTTGTTGGTGCAGCATTTTCCGGCAGGTATAAAAAACCCGAACGAATTACCCAACAGACCTGTACGTCTATAACCACTACGCAACTATAACCACACGGATTCAAGCAGTCTGGGTTTATTGTTTTTTTTGCGCTTGACGCTCTACTTATAGTGCGCCGTCATCCAGGTGCACGACATCATCATGTTCACGCTGGTTTGCCTGATGATGACGCATCACCAGCCACATGCTGCTGATGACAAAAAATGCAAAGAGCGCAATGATCCAATAGATCGAAAGCTGGATCCCCAGCAGAGCGGAATACAGTGACGTCATGACCAAAATGGACAGATTTTCATTGAAGTTTTGCACCGCAATCGAGTGTCCTGCACCCATCAAAATATGCCCTCGATGTTGCAGCAAGGCATTCATCGGGACCACAAAAAATCCAGAAAGGATGCCAATAAAAACCAGCAGTATCGAAGCCACTACGGTGTTGTGCACAAAGATCATGCCCATCACAACGACACCCATCGCGATGCCCATGGGAATCACGCGCACTGATTCACGCAAGGTAATCATGCGCGCAGCAAGTACCGCACCAATGGCTACACCCACAGCCACAAGGCCTTGCAGCAAAGTGGCCTGCGAGAGATCAATGTTAAGTGCAATTTTGGCCCAATCCAGCACCAGAAACTGCAAGGTGGCGCCTGCACCCCAAAACAGTGTGGTGACGGCCAGAGAGATTCTACCGAGCTTGTCTTTCCATAACAGTTTAAAGCAGTGCGTGAATTCTTGTACCAGATACACAGGATTGTTCTTGATGGCCTTGTGGTCAACTCCGGTATCGGGCACATACAGATTAAAAACTGCTGCCAAAAGATATAAAGCGCCCGTCACTACCAAACCTACTTCGCCCGTGGTATTGATGCCGGTATCAATCAATGGAAAATCAAACGCCAGCAAGGACTGCGCAATATCCGGCCTGATCAACAAGCCGCCGAGTGCCACGCCCAGGATAATGGCCAGCACGGTGAGTCCTTCGATCCAGCCGTTGGCAACCACTAACAGGCGGTGGGGCAGATATTCAGTCACGATGCCGTATTTGGCGGGTGAATAAGCGGCGGCACCCAGCCCGACGACGGCATAGGCAAGCAGTGGATGCACATCAAAAAACATCAAGCTGCAGCCCAAAATCTTGATGCCATTGCTGATAAACATGACTCGCCATTTGGGCATGGAGTCGGCAAAAGCACCGACAAAGGCTGCCAGTAGCACATACGAAACTGTGAATGAGGTTTTAAGTAGCGGCGTGTATTCCACCGGGGCCTGCATGGCGTGCAACATGCCAATGGCAGCAATCAACAAAACATTGTCGGCCAGCGCAGAAAAAAACTGCGCGGCCATGATGATATAAAAACCTAACTTCATGTATGGGATGCGAGGTGCGCGTAAGGAACGGCGTGCAGGAAAACGGCAGGCACCGTGTCAGACAAGCGACCATGGTTAAAAGTTGCGGTTTTATAGCACGAAAGCTGCAACAAGGATATGACGCTCTCGCATGAACGCTGGCGAGTTGGTCAAGGCGAGTGATTTTGTGATTGAATTGCAACCTTGACCCCGCTGTGTAATCCAGCACCACTCACCCTCTATTGATCACATGTCCCGACCGATTCATGCGCGCCTTGATTGGGCCGCATTACGCCACAACCATGCCAGGGTTCGCCAGGTGGCGAATCGTTCGAACATCTGGAGCGTGATCAAGGCCAATGCCTACGGGCATGGCGTGCTGCCCGCAGCGCGTGCTTTAGAAGACGTGGCCGATGGCTTTACGCTGATTGAAATCGACAGCGCCATCGCACTGCGCAAAGCCGGCATTCGTCAGCCGATTTTGTTGCTCGAAGGGTTTTATCAGGCGGACGAGTTGCCGCTGTTCGCCGAGTGGGAACTCACACCTGTACTGCATGCGTTGTGGCAGGTGGATGCGCTGATTGCCGCGCGCTTGCCAGTGCATTTGCCAATATATCTGAAACTTGATACCGGCATGCACCGGTTGGGATTTACCGCCGACGAGTTTGCCTTTGTGCTGGCGCGGCTGGAAGCCGCTGGCTGTGCCGCATCCATTACCGTGATGACACATTTTGCCGATGCGGACGAAGACCGTGGCATCGCAGAGCAGATGAACTGTTTGCGCACGATGACCAACGGGCATGCGTTGCCGTTGTCCCTGGCCAATTCCGCCGCGCTGCTGCGCTTTCCTGAAAGCCAGGCCGACTGGGTGCGGCCGGGCATCATGCTGTATGGTGCGTCCCCTTTTCCTGCGCGGCAGAGCGCAGAGGAGCTTGGTCTCAAACCCGTGATGACGCTGGCCAGCAAGCTGATCGGTGTGCGCGACATCGCAGCGGGCGGCCGCGTGGGGTATGGTGGCACTTTCGTTGCCGAGCAGCCGATGCGCATCGGCATCGTGGCCTGCGGTTATGCCGACGGCTACCCGCGCCATGCGCCTACCGGCACGCCGGTGCTAGTGGCAGGGCAACGCGTGCGCACGCTGGGTCGCGTGTCGATGGATAAGCTGTGCGTTGATTTGACCGGGCTTGAAAAAATCGGCGCTGGCGATACGGCGATCGTGGGCACAAAGGTAACGCTCTGGGGCGAAGGTCTCCCTGCGGATGACGTGGCGACTGCCGCTGGAACCGTTGCGTATGAATTGTTTTGTGCCATCACGCCGCGCGTGCCTGTCATCGAAGTCAATCAATGAATTGAAAATCACAAAAATACAAAAAATGGCCAAACCGAAATCCATCTATTCCTGCACCGAATGCGGCGCAACAGCCCTCAAATGGCAGGGTCAGTGCCCCGGTTGCGCACAATGGAACACGCTGGTTGAAGCCGTGATGGAAACCGCCACCCCCGCCGGGCGCAGCTTTGCCTCGCTGGCCGGAGTGAGCAGTTTGCAGACGCTGGGCAAGATTCAACCGCGCGAAGAACCCCGCCAGCCCACCGGCATTGAGGAATTCGACCGCGTGCTGGGCGGCGGGCTGGTTGCTGGTGGCGTGGTGCTGATCGGTGGCGATCCGGGCATCGGCAAGTCCACCTTGCTTTTGCAAGCGCTGGCGCGCCTGGCGCAGACGAATGAAAACGTGTTGTATGTCTCGGGTGAAGAATCCGGCGAGCAGGTGGCTTTGCGCTCGCAGCGTTTGCAGCTGGATGTCGGCAACATGCAAATCCTCACCGAGATCAATCTCGAAAAAATTCTCGCTACGCTGGTGGCCTCGCGCCCGGCAGTGGCCGTGATCGATTCGATTCAAACCTTGTGGTCGGACGCACTGCAATCCGCGCCGGGGTCGGTCGCCCAGGTGCGCGAATGCTCTGCGCAGCTAACTCGGTTTGCCAAGCAAAGCGGCACCTGCATCATTCTGGTCGGCCATGTCACCAAGGATGGCTCGCTGGCCGGGCCGCGCGTTCTGGAACATATTGTGGACACCGTGTTGTATTTCGAAGGCGATACGCATTCGAGCTTCCGCCTCGTGCGCGCGTTCAAGAATCGCTTCGGCGCAGTGAATGAACTCGGCGTATTCGCCATGACCGAAAAAGGCCTGCGCGGCGTGTCCAACCCGTCGGCCTTGTTCCTGTCGCAACACTCGCTGGATGTTGCCGGTTCCTGCGTGCTCATCACGCAGGAAGGCACGCGCCCGCTGCTGGTCGAGATTCAAGCCCTGGTCGACACTGCCTTTGGCAATCCGCGCCGCTTAACGGTGGGGCTGGAGCAGAATCGTCTCGCCATGCTGCTAGCGGTGTTGCACCGGCACGCGGGTGTGGTGTGTTCCGATCAGGACGTGTTCGTGAACGCCGTCGGCGGTGTGAAGATCACCGAACCGGCAGCGGACTTGGCCGTGCTCTTGGCGATTGTTTCGTCCTTGCGCAACAAACCCTTGCCCGGCAAGTTCGCCGTGTTTGGCGAAATCGGCCTGGCCGGCGAAATCCGCCCGGCCCCGCGCGGGCAGGAGCGGCTAAAAGAAGCCGCCAAGCTCGGCTTCACCCACGCCATCGTGCCCAAGGCCAACGCGCCCAAGCAGCCGATCAAAGGCATTGAAGTGATCGCGGTGGATCGGGTGGAAGAAGCGATTGAGAAAATGCGTGGTTGAAAAAGCACATCAACTACTAACCCTTGACACTTGACATCCGACCATGCGCTTTAACTTTCTCAGAACGCTGGGCGGACGCCGCTAGCTAATTTGAATGTCAGGGCAATAAAGCTCGTGGATGGTTTTGATGCGTCAGCACTACGCGAAGACGGTCTGTGAGGGCTAATTCCGGGGCAGGCAGAGAATTCAGATACGGCGCAATAAATAAAAATGTTGGCCTCTTGTTGGCTGATGGCCTTTCACACTGTGCGCTATTGAAAAGAATGAGCCACCATCACAGTTGGTCGTAAGCGGCGTCTTCGTTGTTACTCCATACCGCAGCAAAGCTCGCTTCGCTGGCACAGGCGGCAACTGCCTGACCTTTTCGATTAACACTTGCTCGGTTGCGCTCATTGTTCTTTTCTTACTTCTCTTGAATCGGTGGCATACTCAGTCAGGCTAATATGAATTGAGGCTTATATGCACAGACGTGTCGAAATTGCATGGCGATCTTATGCGTTGGCGGTTTCAATCCATAGACGCTAAATCTCGGTGCGGTGGCAAGGCAAAGAGGTGAGTTGCCGTATCACCAGCGCCGACTTTTCCACGTAGTCAATTTGACTGCTGGACGATGTGACATCAAGGTTTAATCAAAGACTGGAAGATATTTGGATGAGAACTTCCTGCGAAGATATGTCGTTGCTATCTCCTGCATGGCATGCCGATGCGCTGAGTGAAACCGAGGCCACGCTGACGGCGGGCGAGGCTTATTTCATTGATTGGAATTTGGCTAAAAAACGGTTGCTCGACGGTGACGCACCGTCGCAAGAGACAAGAAGCTGTCATGTATAACCTCAATTTAATCTGGCGCATGCTGCGCCGCGACTGGCGGGCGGGGGAGCTTACGGTAGTGGGCCTAGCGATTGTGCTGGCGGTGGCGGCGTTGACCAGCGTGGGATTTTTGACCGATCGCGTGGAGCAGGGGTTGAAGCTTGAAGCGCATCAGTTGCTGGGTGGTGATTTGCTGCTCACGGCGGATCATCCCTGGGCGGCGGATTATTCGCGTGAAGCGGTAGCGCGCGGCTTGCGGGTGGCGCAGAGTGTGACTTTTCCTAGCATGGTGCAGATTAATGGCGCGGCCGGGTTGGCAACTCAGCTGGCCGAGATCAAGGCGGTGTCGGAGAACTATCCGCTGCGCGGTGCGTTGCGCATTGCAGCGGCGTTAAACATGGCGGATGCGACAACGAAAGCTGTGCCGCGCGTGGGCGAGGCCTGGCCGGATGAGCGGCTGGCGACGGCCTTGAATTTATCGAAGGGCAGCCATCTGGCGTTGGGCAATATCGACGTAAACATTGATGCGATATTGACGCTGGAGCCGGATCGCGGCACGAATCTGTTTGCCATTGCGCCGCGCTTGATGATCAATCTGGCGGACTTGCCTGCCACGGGGCTGATTCAGAACGGCAGCCGCGTGAGTTATCGGCTGCATCTGGCGGGCGAACCTGCGGCGGTGGCTGGTTTTGGCGCATGGGCCGAGACGCGGCTGGGGCGCGGCGAGAAGCTGGAAAGCCTGGATAACGCGCGGCCGGAAATCCGCAACATCACCGAACGTGCGCAACGCTTTTTGCGCTTGGCGGCGCTGCTCGCGGTGATTCTGGCGGCAGTGGCGGTGGCCTTGGCGGCGGAGCGTTACATGCGGCGGCATCTGGATGGCTGCGCTGTGATGCGCTGCCTGGGGGCGTCGGGTGCGCAACTGCTGCTGATTCATGGCGGCGAATTTTTGCTGTTTGGCGTGCTGGCCACGTTGGTGGGTTGCGGCCTGGGCTATGCGGTGCAGATGCTGTTGCAGCAGTTGCTCGGCGGCTTCTTGGTCACCGCTTTGCCTGCGGCTTCGCTCATGCCTTGGCTGCATGGCGTGCTGGTGGGTTTGATACTGATCGGTGGCTTTGCCTTGCCGCCGCTGCTGCGGCTGCGCCGTGCGTCCACCTTGCGCGTGTTGCGCCGAGAAATGGAATTCGAGCCTGCCTCGGTCATGGCTTATCTCTTGGGCAGCGTTTTGCTGGCGGCATTGATGCTGTGGATGGCGGGCGGCTTGAAACTGGGCTTGATCGTGCTGGCCGGATTTCTTGCTGCGCTGATTGTGTTTACGCTGGTGTTGCGCGGATGGGTGGCGCTGCTAGAGCTAGTGCGGCCGACGGGCAAGGGCTATGGCTGGCGGCATGGGTTGGTGAACTTGCGGCGACGGTTGAAGACGACGCTGGTGCAGGCGGTGGCTCTCGCTTTGGGGCTGACGGCGCTGCTGCTATTCACCGTGGCGCGGGGCGATTTATTGGCGAGCTGGCAAAAGAAGCTGCCAGCGGATGCGCCGAATCGTTTTGTGATCAATATCCAGCCCGCTCAGCGTATTGCCATCGCCGATTTTTTTAACCAACAGGGCTTGCCGCTGCCGGTGTTAGCACCGATGGTGCGCGGCCGTTTGGTGGCAGTCAATGGTGCGGCGATTGACCCTAAAAAGTACACGGACGAGCAGGCGCAACGCCTGATTGATCGCGAGTTCAATCTTTCCTGGTCGGCTGATCTGCCCGCAGGCAATCGCGTGACTAGCGGACGTTGGCATGGTCAAAGTCAAGCGGTGGAGTTTTCGGTGGAGCAGGGCATTGCCAAAACGCTGAATCTGAAACTGGGCGACCGCCTGGTTTACGACATTGCCGGGCAGCGCGTTGAGGCGACAATTACTTCATTGCGCGCGCTGGATTGGGATTCGATGCGGGTAAATTTTTTCGTCATCGCGCCGCCGGGTGTGCTGGATGCCGCACCGGCAAGCTATATCACCAGCTTTTATCTGCCGGACAATCGCGGGGCGTTGATCCCTCAGTTGATCAAGGCGTTTCCCAATTTGACGGTGATCGATGTGGCCTCCCTGGTGCGGCAGTTGAACAACACCCTTGACCAAGTGGTTCGTGCCGTGGAACTGGTGTTTGGCTTTGCCGTGCTGGCCGGGCTGGCGGTTCTATATGCGGCGCTGCAAGCCAGTAGCGATGAGCGCCAGCATGAGCTGGCTGTATTGCGTGCGCTGGGTGCGCGACGACGGCAACTGGTGCGCGCGCTGCTGGCCGAGTTTCTGATGCTGGGCGCGATGGCGGGGTTCTTGGCCGGCGTAGCGGCAAGCCTCATCGGCTGGGGCTTGGGGCGCTTTGTGTTTCAGCTGGATTATTTGCCGCAAGCGCAACTGTGGTTCATCGGTATGGCAGCAGGCAGTGCGCTGGTGGCAGCGATAGGGTGGATAGGTTCAGCCAGGCTATTGCGCCAACCGGCGATCGTGGCTTTGCGCGGGTAAGAAGCCCTCCCGTTCCCTGCGCGTGAGCAAGGAGACGGCATTTGGCTCTGTTGCGCGCTTTGCCGCGATAGTGCCGTGTTAGAATTCGCGCCGTTCCTGACAGTTGATTTGCAGCATCATCCTGCCAGAATGGGCAGCGGCCACCCGAGATTGTGTGGCCGTTTTCTAATTGGGATTTTCAGGTTTTAATTTGTTGTTCTGGAGCAAGCATTCATGCCGGTTGTCATTACCCTGCCCGATGGTTCAAAACGTGAATATCCACAGCCGTTGACGGTGGCCGAAGTTGCTGCGTCCATTGGCGCAGGGCTGGCCAAGGCTGCGTTGGCGGGTCGTGTGGATGGCCAGTTGGTGGATACCTCATGCCGGATTACGCAGGATGCACAACTGGCAATTGTGACGGATAAGGATGCCGATGGCCTGGAAGTGATTCGGCATTCCACCGCGCATCTGCTGGCTTATGCGGTGAAAGACTTGTTCCCCGAAGCGCAGGTAACGATAGGCCCGGTGATCGACAACGGCTTTTATTACGACTTTGCCTACACCCGCCCCTTCACGCCAGAGGATCTGGAGGCGATTGAAAAGCGCATGGCGGAGCTGGCGAAGAAGGATTTTGCTGTGACGCGCGAAGTGGTGCCGCGTGATCAGGCGGTTCAGTTTTTCACCGGTTTGGGTGAGCATTACAAGGCCGAGCTGATTGCCGCGATTCCTGCAGGCGAGGATGTGTCGCTCTACCGTGAAGGCGATTTTGTCGACCTTTGCCGTGGCCCGCATGTGCCTTCAACGGCTAAGCTCAAGGTTTTCAAATTGATGAAAGTGGCGGGCGCCTATTGGCGCGGCGACTCTAAAAACGCGATGTTGCAGCGGATTTACGGCACGGCATGGGCGAAAAAAGAAGATCTTGACGCCTATTTGCACATGCTCGAAGAAGCCGAAAAACGCGATCACAGAAAGCTCGGCCGTCAGCTCGATTTATTTCATCTGCAAGAAGAAGCGCCGGGCATGGTGTTCTGGCATCCCCATGGCTGGACGGTGTGGCAGGAGATCGAGCAGTACATGCGTCAGGTGTATCGCGACAACGGCTACCAGGAAGTGCGCTGCCCGCAGATTCTGGAGCGCACGCTGTGGGAAAAGTCCGGCCACTGGGAGCATTACCATGAGCACATGTTCACTACCGAATCGGAAAAGCGCGACTATGCGGTAAAGCCAATGAACTGCCCGGGGCACGTGCAGATTTTCAATATGGGTATCCGCTCTTATCGCGACCTGCCGTTGCGTTATGGCGAGTTTGGTTCGTGCCATCGCAATGAGCCTTCGGGCGCGCTGCACGGCGTGATGCGCGTGCGCGGTTTCACGCAGGACGATGGGCATATTTTCTGCACCGAAGACCAGATTCAGCAGGAAGTGACGGCTTTTAATGACCTCGTACGCCGCGTGTATGCCGATTTTGGCTTTGCCGAGGTGGCTGTCAAACTGGCTCTGCGCCCGGCAAGCCGGGTAGGCGAGGATGCGTCATGGGACAAGGCTGAAAATGCCTTGCGTGCATCGCTGACGGCCAGCGGCTTGGCCTGGGAAGAGCTCCCCGGTGAAGGGGCGTTTTATGGCCCCAAGATCGAATTCCATATCAAGGATGCGATTGGCCGCTCCTGGCAGTGCGGTACGGTGCAGGTTGATTTTTCCATGCCGCAACGCCTGGGCGCTGAATTTGTTGGCGAAGATAACTCACGCCACACGCCGGTGATGTTGCATCGGGCGATCCTTGGTTCGCTTGAGCGTTTCATCGGCATTCTGATCGAAAACCATGCAGGCGCTTTCCCTCTGTGGCTGGCACCGGTGCAGATTGTGGTGATGAATATCTCCGAAGCACAGGCCGATTATGTAATGGAAGTGACCCAGTTATTGCAAAAAGCAGGCTTTCGCGCGATAAGTGATTTGCGCGGAGAGAAAATAAACTATAAAATACGCGAGCATAGTTTGTTGAAGCGGCCTTATATCGTTGTTGTAGGTGACAAGGAAAAAGCCGCCGGGTTGGTCGCTTTGCGTGCCCGTGGCAATCAAGATCTCGGGCAAATGTCCCTTCAATCCTTGGTTGAACACTTGCTGAATGAGAAAAACAGCAAGCGTGGCGCAGCTTTTGTGGCCTGATTTTTTTGTTTTTATGGAGATTTGAACCATCGCTCAAGATAAGTCGCAGCGTCTAAATGACGAAATTACCTCCCCTGAAGTTCGTTTAGTCGGGGAAGATGGCGAACAGTTAGGCATTGTTCCAATACGTCAAGCATTGACACTAGCCGAAGAGGCTGGTCTGGATTTGGTAGAAATTGCGCCGACCGCCGTGCCCCCTGTATGCAAGATCATGGACGTTGGCAAGTTCAAGTATCAGGAAGCCAAGCGTTTGCATGAGGCGCGACAGAAGCAAAAGCAGGTGTTGGTCAAGGAAATCAAGTTTCGTCCTGGTACGGATGAAAATGATTACCAGATCAAGTTGCGTAATGTTATAAAGTTTCTTGGTGAAGGCGACAAGGCAAAAATTACCTTGCGTTTTCGAGGGCGCGAAATGGCCCACCAGGAAATCGGTATGCGTATGCTGGAACGTATCAAGGCCGATCTTGAGCAACAGGCAATGGTTGAACAGTTTCCAAAAATGGAAGGCCGCCAGCTCGTCATGGTGCTGGCGCCTTCCAAGAAGAAAGTACATTAAGAGTATGATTTAAGTAATTGTAGTTTAATAGAATTTCTCTGCTATGCGTGAGCCTGGTGGGGATAAGAAGTGATGGCAGGTCATCAAGCATTCCCAAGGCGGGAAACACCTGGCTGTCATGTAATAGGGAGATCTTCGATGCCGAAGATGAAGACCAAGAGCGGTGCCAAGAAGCGCTTTATCGTGCGCGCTTCCGGTAGTATCAAGCGCTCACAGGCGTTTAAACGTCACATTCTCACCAAAAAAACGACCAAGACCAAGCGTCAGTTGCGCGGTATGCTCACGGTTCATGCCTCCGATGTTAAATCTGTTCGCGCAATGCTGCCGAACGCTTAAGGAGACTAAAACATGCCTAGAGTAAAACGTGGTGTAACGGCGCGCGCGCGTCACAAGAAAGTTCTCGATCAGGCCAAGGGTTACCGCGGTCGTCGCAGTACGGTATATCGCATCGCCAAAGAAGCGGTGATGAAGGCAGGCCAATATGCCTATCGCGACCGTCGGCAACGCAAACGTCAATTCCGTGTGTTGTGGATTGCCCGTATCAATGCCGCTGCGCGTGAATTGGGTATGAAGTACAGTACCTTGATGAATGGCTTGAAAAAAGCTTCCATCGAAGTGGATCGCAAGGTTCTGGCTGATCTGGCCGTGTTTGACAAGCCGGCATTTGCTGCGCTGGCGAATCAGGCCCGGGCTCAGCTTTCCCCTTCAGCTTGAATGTAGCTTAAGCAAAAAAAAGGAGGCCCCCAAAACTCTTGGGCCTCCTTTTTCAATTGCAACCGCTGATATCGTTTTTGCACATGCTATTTAGATGATCGATGAATAACCTGGAGCAACACCTGGATCACTTGGCGACATCGGCGATTGCTGATTTTGCGTTGGCTTCTGAGCCTGCCAGGCTGGAGGATGCCAAGGCGATTTACCTTGGCAAAGAGGGTTCTCTCACGATCTTGCTCAAAGGGTTGGGCAAGCTGCCGTCGGATGAGCGCAAAGTAGCGGGTGCGGCCATTAATGTGGCGAAAGAACGCATAGAGTCGGCGCTGGTGACACGGCGCGACGAGCTGAAAAATGCCCGTCTTGAGGCACAATTAGCCACTGAATCACTGGATATCACTTTGCCAGGACGAGGCATGCCGTGTGGCAGCCTGCATCCGGTAACTAAAAGCCTTCTGCGCATCGAGCAGCTTTTTCGCTCGATCGGTTTTGATGTGGCCGATGGCCCTGAAATTGAAACGGATTGGCACAATTTCACGGCATTGAACACGCCTGAAAATCATCCGGCACGTTCAATGCACGACACCTTCTATCTCAAGGGTGGCGATGGCAAAGTGCAAGATGACGTGCTGCTACGCACGCATACCAGCCCGGTACAGATTCGTACCATGCTGGTTCATGTCGAGCGCTACAAACATCTCGACACACTGCCTGAACTGCGTGTGATTTGCCCCGGTCGGGTTTATCGTGTGGACTCCGATGCGACACACTCGCCCATGTTTCATCAGGTCGAAGGTTTATGGATTGGGGAACATGTCAGCTTTGCTGATCTCAAAGGCGTTGTAGCGGATTTTTTGCGTCGATTCTTTGAGTCAGATGATATGAATGTGCGCTTTCGCCCGTCATTTTTCCCGTTCACTGAGCCCTCTGCCGAGATTGATGTGGCCTTTACGAGTGGACCACTGCAAGGTCGTTGGCTGGAAATTGCAGGCTGCGGCATGGTGCATCCGAACGTGCTGCGATTCGGCGGTTTCGACCCTGAAAAATACACCGGTTTTGCCTTTGGCATGGGGCCGGATCGCTTGGCGATGCTGCGTTATTCTATTCCCGATTTGCGCTTATTTTTCGAAGGCGATTTGCGCTTTCTTGCGCAATTCAATTAAAACATGCTCACGTTGATCATTTGATTATGCAATTCTCCGAATCCTGGCTGCGTAGCCTGTGCAACCCGCCACTCGATACTGAAGCGCTCTGTCATGTGCTTACCATGGCGGGTTTGGAAGTGGAAGAAGTGAAGGTCGCTGTGCCCGAGTTCTCTGGCGTGTTTGTTGCGCAAGTATTGACGGTCGAAAAACACCCTGACGCCGATAAGCTCAATCTCTGTTCTGTGGATGCAGGGCAGGGTGAGATTTTGCAAATTGTTTGCGGCGCGCCCAATGTGGCTACCGGATTAAAAGTACCTTGTGCGGTGGTGGGCGCCCGCTTGCCCACGATGGAAATTAAACGAGCCAAAGTGCGCGGCCTGGATAGCTTTGGCATGTTGTGCTCGTCACGCGAGCTGGGCATAGCTGATGATCATGGCGGTTTGCTGGTGCTGCCAGAAGATGCAGTTGTCGGCGAAAATATTCGTACGTCCCTTGATCTTGATGACCATCTCATCACCATCAAGTTGACACCTAACCGTGCAGATTGTCTGTCGTTGCTAGGCATTGCGCGCGAACTGTCGGCATTGACAGGCGCACCGCTGACTTTGCCTGTATTGCCTGACGCTGCGTCAGTGGCGACTGACTCTCAAGGTCAACGCGCAATTTTCCTTGATGCGCCAGACGCGTGCCCGCGCTATTGCGGCCGTGTTCTGCGGGGTGTGAATGCACAAGCGCGAACTCCTGAATGGATTAAGCGGCGTATCGAGCGCAGTGGTATTCGCTCGATTTCAGCGGTGGTGGATATCACCAATTACGTCATGCTGGAACTCGGCCAGCCCTTGCATGCGTTTGATGACGCCAAACTTTCAGGTGATATCCATGTGCGTTACCCGCGGCCCGATGAACGTTTGTTGCTGCTCAATGGCGTAGAGATTGAGCCTGAGCCGGACATGCTACTGATTGCTGACGAGAAGCGCGCACTCGCGTTGGCAGGAATCATGGGAGGCGAGCCTTCAAGCGTGACAGCGGTATCAACCGATATTTTTCTGGAAAGCGCTTTTTTCGCCCCAGTGGCTATTGCGGGCAAAGCGCGGACTTTAGGCTTTTCGTCGGATGCCTCGCATCGTTATGAGCGCGGGGTTGATTTTGATTTGCCACGCCTGGCGATTGAGCGGGCAACCGCATTAATCCTTGCATGTGGGGGTGGTGAGAGTGTCAAAGTAGGTCCTATTGTCGAGGCTGTTTCTCCCGAGCATTTGCCTCGTCGCGCTCCGGTTATGCTTCGTCCGGCACGTGCCACAAAAGTTTTGGGTATTGATGTCACGGCAGAGCGTGCAGCTGTACTGCTTAGCAGCTTGGGTTTAAATGTGGCGCAAGAAGGCGATCATCTGGTTTTTACGCCACCTTCTTTCCGCTTCGATATTGAAATTGAAGAAGACTTGATTGAGGAAATCGCGCGTCTGCACGGGTACGACAATATTCCTTCTATCCCGCCTGTAGCGCGAGTTGCCATGATGCCTGCGGCCGAGTTTAGTCGTGGCCCGATGCAGATTCGGCAAGCAATAGCTCAACGCGACTACCATGAAATTGTCAATTACAGCTTTGTCGATGCCGCGTGGGAGGCTGATTTTTCAAATACTACAGTCAATGCCCAGCCCATAGTGTTGGCTAATCCTATTGCCAGCAACATGAGCGTGATGCGTTCAACGCTCATCGGTGGCTTGGTTGATACATTAGTCACAAACCGTAAACGACAAACGGAGCGGGTGCGAGTTTTTGAGCTTGGGCGCTGTTTTTTCAGAACGAGCAGCAGTGCGCCAGTGACGGGTTTTGATCAGCCGCTTCGACTAGCGGGCTTAGCAGCAGGCTTTGCCGCACCTGATCAATGGGGTGTGCCACCACGACGTGTGGATTTTTACGATGTAAAGGCTGATGTTGAAGTGCTTTTTTCACCACACGAATTAAGCTTTGAACCCGTAATCCATTCCGCGTTTCACCCCGGGCGTAGTGCCCGTGCCATGCTAAACAATCAGCCAGTGGGCGTGCTGGGTGAGTTGCACCCTCGCTGGGTGGAAAAATACTCGCTTGGGCAAGCTCCCGTGGTGTTTGAGCTTGAGCTGACCGCCTTGTTAATGACTCCGCCAACTGAATACACCGAAGTATCACGTTTGCCCGCAGTGATACGTGACCTTGCGCTGGTTGTCCCACAAACACAGCCATCCTCGGCCGTGCGAAATGCCTTGCTTGCAGCCGCTCCTGCGCTAGTGCGTGACATCATGCTGTTTGATGTATATCAAGGGAAAGGTTTAAGTGAAAATCAGAAAAGTCTTGCTTTTCACATAGTTATGCAAGATACTCAACGGACTCTCGAGGATGCGGAAATCGAGGACGTTGTTGCTAGGCTTTTAGTCGTTGCGCAAAATGACTTCGGTGCTTCATTGCGTTGAATTTTTGTTAATTATTGGTAGCAGGAGCCTGTATGACATTAACCAAATCAGAGCTGGCGGATCTTCTTTTTGAAAAAGTGGGTTTAAACAAGCGTGAAGCAAAAGATATGGTGGAAGCTTTTTTCGACGAAGTGAAAAGTGCGTTAGAGGAAGGGGATGACGTCAAACTTTCTGGTTTCTGCAATTTTCAATTGCGTGACAAGCCACAGCGCCCAGGCCGCAACCCCAAGACAGGTGAAGAAATCCCTATTACGGCACGGCGTGTCGTTACTTTCCATGCCAGCCAAAAACTAAAAATGGCTGTAGAGGAATTCCGACGTGGCAATACCCAGTAATAGCCGGGACGAGCTGCCACCGATTCCAGCCAAACGTTACTTCACTATTGGTGAAGTGAGCGAGCTTTGTGGTGTTAAACCGCATGTACTGCGTTATTGGGAGCAGGAATTTACTCAGCTTCGTCCAGTCAAGCGACGCGGAAATCGGCGCTATTACCAACACCATGAAGTATTGTTGGCGCGCCGAATTCGAGAGCTGCTTTACCAGGACGGGTTTACGATTAATGGTGCGCGGCATCGACTGGATGACCCATCCGCACTAAAGTTAAATGGCCAAAATGCGCCGATGAATACACCGGTGGATGTGTCACTTGAGGTGCAATCAGCTGCACAATTTGGTTTGCAATTCGATATGCAAACCAGTTCGTTACGAAAAGAAATTACTGCGATTATTGATTTTTTGCGTGCAGACGGGCTTAAATAGATCATTCTGTTGCTATAATTTGCGCTTGTCGGGGCGTGGCGCAGCCTGGTAGCGCACTTGCATGGGGTGCAAGGGGTCGCGAGTTCGAATCCCGCCGCCCCGACCAAAGATTCAATGACTTAGGCCAACCTTGACGGTTGGCTTTTTCATTTTTGCGCGACTTTTACGCGACTTCTAGGCTACCTTTCTTCTAAGAATAGTTAGCACAGGACTCCGCGAATCGGTCGCAACTACCTTGTTGGCTGAGGCTATCAGGTTCGACAGTTCTGCTGCCGAGTAGTGGGTCGTCACGCTGCCGTTCTTGTGGCCCAGCAACACTTGACGATCCTCCTCTGAAATACCCGCCGCACGAAGCCGCCGTCCGAAGGTGTGTTTGAGGTCATGGACGCGCACCTGGTCAAAATATTGGTGCGGTTCTTTTCCTGTTTCCTCTTTCCACTTCACAGCAGACCTCTTGCGTGCCTTCCGCCATGCCGAGTCGTTCATTCGGTGCAGGGCGCGACCCTCGTAAGGAAAAACCCAAACAGGGTGCGACCCGCGTTGTCCATCAATGACCGATTTCGCCACGTCGTTCAACACTACAAGCCTTTCCTCCCGATTTTTCACTCCGGATTTCTCGAAGCGCCCGCCAAATTCAGCGGGGATCAGGAACACACTTGTTTCCAACTCCGGCACTTCGATTTCCCATGCCCAACTGAGTTTGCAAACCTCCTGCTCACGGCAACCTGCATTTACTTTAAATAGCGCCATGATTCTCAGATGGTCAGGCAACTCGCGAAAGAAAAACTTCTGCTCGTCCCAGGAAAGAGGGTAGGGCGGACGTTTACCTTTCTTCTCGTCAAGCATGGTGATCATCGGCACGGTATCGAGCCATGGTTTCTTGTTTTCGTCGCGCCATTTCCTGGCGCAAAGATTCAAGACACGCACTACTCTTTGCAGAGCGATGTTCACCGTTCTATTGCCGACCCCCTTCTTTTTCTTGCCGTCTAGGGTAACGGTCTCATTTTTTTTGAACTCTACATATGGGCGCAGAGCTTCATCGTCAATGTGAGTCAAAGGAAGGTCGCCGATGAACGGGTCAAGCTGTTCAAGATAAAGAGCGGTCAGCCAAATCGACGGCTGGTGCTGGAAATCCAGCAGATACTTTGTTGCAGCCTCGCGCCACTGTCGTACCTGACGTACACCATAGACCGTCGATTGCCGAAGTCTTTCTAGGCGGTGGATGAGGAAGCGTTCTGCCTCTTCCCTCGAACTAGATCCAGTGCTTTCGTAAATTCGTTGGCCTTTGACGACCTTGTTGATGTGCCAGATACCACCTCGCAGCGTGAGTCCGCTGATTGATTTGCGTGCCATAGTTGTGTACCTCCAAAGTCACTATGGCGACGCTCGCTACGCATAGAATCGTCCGCCAGAATGCTTTTTTTGTCAATTGCTTGACCGGAAACATAGGAGTCAGCCCAACGATCAAGTTCGGTTCGGTCAAATGCAATGCCCTGTTTGCCTATGGGGAACTCCCTGACATGTGGACGTACCGTTTGATTGAAGACAGTACGGCACATGCCCAAGTACCGAGGGGCATCGCTCATGCGAATGAAGCGAGGCAAGATGGCCGCAGAGGTTGTCATTTGTTGGCCTATTGGACGATGGTGTGTGTCATGTCCCATCCATCCGAGGACTTACTCTGACCCTGAAACCATCGGGTTTGCCATCCGGCGTTGCTGGAATGCAATACCCGTCTTCGACTCGCCAAGAGCGCCGACCATTGCACTTGGCGAGCAGTTCAGCAACTCCCGACTCCGCCAGCGCCAGCGCAGCCACCCCCTGACCGGAGCGCAGCAGCGCTTCCCGGCGTGGATCGCTTTGCTGGCGCATCCAGTCAGCGCGTTCAACAGCAAACAGCCGCTGTTCAACGCGCCAGGTAACGAGACTGCCCGCCGTGGCGAACACAAACCCCGTGATCGCCACGGCTACTACGACGCGCACCGGACTCATTCGGCGCAACAGGCGTGCGCCAATTTCTTCCGTTTGGTGCGCTGACGCCACCAACACCGCCATGATCGGATCGCCGTCTTCGACCGCGATCCCGCTATGCTCGAAGATGGTCGCCCGCAGGCGCCGTGTATCCATCACCATGGCACCGCCCGCAACTGATCGAACACATCACGACCGAATGTCTTGATGCGCTGTTTCTCCATCAGCGTGTAATCGGGCGATGTCGTAGCCTCGCCGATGGTGTGGCGGTTCGTGTTCAGCTTTTGGATGTCATCGCCAAAGGTGGCGGCATTGCGTTTGTACAAGGTCACCACGCCGGCCACCTTGACCTTGTTTTGCTGATAGACGCTGGTGTCCATGAAGGGTTTGCCATCCGCCGTTTTCAGCTCACCGAAATGTTCGTTGAGCCAGAGCACGATTTTGGTGGAGTCGATACCCCGTGCAATTGAATTGAAGCCGTTGGCGGTATCCGCCATCGTGTCGCCACCGCCGACGATGGTACGGTGGGGCGTCTCGGTGGAGATGAGTTTGTGGTAATGCTGCTGGACTTGAACGAACAACCCGTTGAGGCAGCAACTCAAAGTGAAATTGTCGCCGAGAAAATTCTCGTCGCTCTGTGCCAAGTGGCTGTGCTTGAGTCGGGTGAATATCATGGTAGTGCCAGCATAGGAGCGATCCTGTTCAGCGACGATTCCGTATCGACCGATGAGTTATTGAAAAGGGCTGATATCGCCATGTATCAGGCCAAGAAATCAGGTCGTAATACCATTCGATTCTTCGACCCAAAAATGCAGGAGAGCATCAATGCACGGGTTTCCTTGGGGACGGTATTACGTCATGCGCTAGTTCGACAACAATTCAGTCTGTATTACCAGATACAGATAGATGGCGCTTCTCGTCCGGTCGGGGCTGAGGCGTTGATTCGTTGGATCCACCCAGTACGCGCTGTTGTGCTTCCGGGGGAATTTATTCCACTGGCTGAAGAAACTGGACAGATTCTTCCGATAGGGCAATGGGTTTTGGAATCCGCCTGCGCACAACTTGAGGTGTGGCACCACGATGTACTCACGCGTGATTTGGTGTTGTCGGTGAATGTCAGTGCCAGGCAATTTCATCAAGCAGATTTCGCGGCCCAAGTGGAAATGTACTGCCAAAGCTACAGCGTTGATCCGTCCCGTCTCAAGCTAGAAATCACCGAAGGCATGCTACTGGAGAATATCGAAGACGTAATCGTGACGATGGACAGGTTAAAGAGAATTGGCATCGGGTTCTCACTTGATGATTTTGGCACTGGTTATTCTTCGCTGCAATATCTCAAGCTGCTACCGCTTGCCCAACTCAAAATCGACCGGTCATTCGTGCGGGACATTTCCACGGATCCAAACGACAGGGCTATTGTGATCACCATCATTGCAATGGCGAAAAGCCTGAGTCTGGACATTATTGCCGAAGGCGTGGAAACCGAAGAGGAAAGAATTTTTCTCGCGGATCATGGCTGTATGAAGTACCAAGGTTATTTATTCAGCAAGCCTCTACCAATCGCGCAATTTGAGGAATTGCTCAAACGGTGTTAATCGCTTCCGAAAGAGGAGGAAGGAGAAGTCACCTCCCCTTTCTGACTGAAACCGATTGATCCAGTCGCTATCTCAGGCTAACAGACAACGGCGAAATGAGGTTTGGTGTCCGTCGTGTATATAATATTGAGGATCTGCTTAGTAGAAACTATAACGGTTGCAGCCGATACTCCTGACGTCACGGGATCATAGATCGTAATCTACAAAAAGTTGCGCAAAGACGAGCGATACCCATGACCGATCTACAAAACTTGATGCGACTCTTTTGTCGGTTGCTGATCATTCTATGTCTCTCTGTCAGCATTGAGATGGCTTATGGACAGCCACCGGCAGCGGTTAAACAAGCACCGTCTTTGGAACAGGCAAAAGTATCAACATCCGGACCAATTAGCGTGTCCAAGTCGTACCCCGTAAAACTGAGGGATAAAACGTTGTTCAGTGTGCAGGAAAAAATCTACTCGGTATCCGCGGAAGAGCGGGCCAGACTTGTCTCGGAAAGAATCCGAAAGCTGTATGAAGATCCGAAATTTTCGCTGGACGAGATACATGTAGAGGAGATGGAGACCAATACCGAAATCGTTGCCGCTGATGTTGTGATCATGGCTGTCATTGACCAGGATGGGGCCGAAGCTGGCCTGTCGCGCCAGGAATTGGCGGCGAAGTATGCGCAGATCATAAAGTCTGTTGTGAGAGACATGCAACACGACTACAGCGTCGAGTCTCTTACTTTCGGCGCAGCGTGGACTGCACTTGCGACGGTTGTCCTGATCCTTGCCTTCTACCTTTCAGGAAAGATATCCGCACGAGTGTGCCAAAAACTGGTAGCAAGCAAGGGATACCACATTCGGGCATTGCGGATTCAACGGGTCACCCTGCTTTCTGCGGAACGTATAGCTAGCTTGTTAGTTTCGCTGGTTAAGGTGGTAAAGATCGGCACCATGGCATCGTTATTTTATTTTTACCTTACATTGGTCTTCAGTTTTTTCCCGTGGACGCAGGGATGGACCGCCATTCTTATTGAATTCATTCTGCGTCCTGTCCGTATGGTTTTGGCGGCAGCAATCGCATTTTTGCCGAATATTTTTTTCATTGGTGTTATCTCAGTGGTCACGTTTTATTCGATCAAACTCACGAGGTTTATTTTCACCGAAATTGACAAGGGAACGATTCGGCCTTCGGGTTTTTATGCTGACTGGGCCGATCCGACGTTCAAGATATGCAGATTCCTGATCCTGGCATTCGCGGCTGTCGTCATGTTTCCATACCTGCCCGGTGCCCAATCACCCGCTTTTCAGGGCATTTCGGTTTTCTTAGGCGTGCTCTTCTCTCTAGGCTCTACGTCGGCGGTGAGCAATATTGTCGCGGGAGTGGTACTGACTTACACGCGAGCATTTCAAATTGGCGACAGGGTGAAAATTGGCGATACCGTCGGCGATATAGTTGATAAGACTTTACTGGTGACGCGCGTTCGTACTATCAAGAATGTTGAAACATCCATCCCCAATGCAATGGTGCTAAGCAGTCATATCGTCAATTTCAGCACTTCAGCAAAAGAGCACGGCCTGATTCTGCATACGAGTGTAACCATCGGTTACGACGTGCCATGGCGCCAGGTTCATGAATTGCTGATCGCTGCCGCAACTCTAACTTCGGATATTTTGAATGATCCCAAGCCCTTTGTCCTACAGACCAGTCTGGATGACTTTTATGTCAGTTATGAACTGAACGCTTATACGAACCAGCCCGCCTCAATGGCACGTATTTATTCTGATTTGCATCAGAACATCCCGGATGGTTTCAACGGTGCCGGGGTCGAAATTATGTCACCGCATTATGGAGCGCTGCGCGATGGGAACAATGCCGCAGTGCCAACAGACTATCTGCCTAAAGACTACAGTACTCCGTCATTTCGATTTCAGACCAGTAAATGAGGCCACCTTACTTACCCAAAGAAAATGGAACTCTTTATAGCGCGCCTCACCTCAGGTAAACGACAATGGAAGCAACTATTCAAGGCTGGCTATATGACCCGACGGTAGGTAAATTGGCGGCTGCCGCTGCGGGGATAATATTCATCTTTGGAAGCGTTCATTTTCTTCAAAGGGCGATGGCGCGCCGCATTGAAGACTCTGAAACTCGGTACCGTGCGCGCAAGATCGTTTCCTTTCTCGGCTATGGTGTGGCGTTCCTGCTTGTCACGGGGGTATACAGCAGTAGTTTGGGGCAATTGACCGTAGCCTTTGGAGTCGCGGGTGCCGGTATAGCCTTTGCCTTGCAAGAAGTCATCGCCAGTATTGCCGGTTGGGTAGCGCTGTCATTCGGCGGTTTTTACCGGCCAGGGGATCGCGTACAGTTAAATGGCATTCGCGGCGATGTAATCGATATCGGCGTGCTACGAACCACGTTGATGGAGTGCGGGCAATGGGTAAAGGGCGATCTATACAACGGACGTATCGTCCGTATATCGAATAGCTTTGTATTGAAGGAACCAGTATTCAACTACTCCGCAGATTTCCCGTTTCTTTGGGACGAAATTACCCTGCCTGTGCGCTATGGATCGGATTGGGAGTTCGCCCGTGAGACTCTGAGAGGTGTAGTGAATGAAATCTGCGGTGATCATGCGCTGCACTCGCGTAAGGCATGGGATGAGGCAGTCAGGAAATATCAGCTGGAAGATGCCCAGGTGGAGCCGATGATCACCATGGAAGCGAACGACAACTGGATTGAATTCACTGCGCGTTATATTGTCGACTATCGCAAGCGAAGAACGGTTAAAGATCGGCTATTTACCCGCATGCTTGAAGAAGTGGACAAGTCGACCAATCGAATACGATTGGCCTCGGCGACGTTCGAGTTGACTGATTTGCCGCCTCTGAATATTCGACTGGGAAAAAATAGTGATGCTGGCGGAGCAATTTGACACAACGCAGGCAGGCTGTTTCGCGCGCGGAGCATTCAGTTATTTTTGAAACACCGACTCCTGTGAAACGTCGCGACATTACTCTGTGATTGATACAGGACTCCGCCCAGGACCGAAAGAGACTAAATGATCAAGTTAGGGGCAACTAGATTACTCATGGCTGATTTTTGGACTGGTTGGCGCCGATGGGTGTCATGGCTGATATGCGTCAGTTTCGTTTGCTCGCTCGGTTTGATTAGGACGGCCACCGACGCGGACTTCACCTTGGCTTCAATAGCTTTGTTGCCCGTATTGGCTATCGCATGGATAGGGGGAAAGAAAAGCGGTGTGCTCATGGCCGTTTTATCTGCTTCCGTATTGGCGATGGTAGACATTGTCTCCGTATCGCAATTCAACGCCCTTTGGATACCTTGGGCAAATGCGATAACACGTTTACTGACCTATAGTCTGGTGGCATTACTTGCGGCCCAGGTTCGGCTACAGTTCGCGCGCGAACACGAATATGCGACCAGGGATGCGATGACGGGGCTTTTGAATCGGCGCGTGTTTATTGAGGCTGGCGTTACCGAAGTGGAGCGCGCAATTCGCTACAAACACCCTCTGGCTGTTGTGTTTCTTGATCTGGATAACTTCAAAAAGCTCAACGATACCAAAGGTCATGCCGTGGGAGACGCTGCATTGAAAACAACAGCGAAGGCGCTGCTGGCCTCCATACGCTCGACCGATCTGGCCGCCCGATTTGGCGGCGACGAATTTGCCGTTCTGTTGCCAGAAACGGAGTATGAAGAAGCGACGGTGACCGGGCGCAAGATTTCATCGGTGATTATTCACGCACTTCAAGAATTTTCCCCTGTGACGGTAAGCGTTGGCGTAGCATGGTTTGGCGCAGCTGACCGTACTTTTCCCGCAATGCTGAAAGCTGCCGATGAATTGATGTATGAGGTCAAGGAAAACGGTAAATGCGAGATGCGATCTCGCCGATTTGTTACCATGCGGAACAAGCCGGAATCATAATGAGAGGGGAAAAGCATGCAACTGCTTACCATAACGGCGATGATCTTCGCGGCATGTGCCGTCATCTTCGCGCTCCAAAATAATATTCCCGTTGCGGTGACGTTTCTACTTTGGCACTTTGATGGTTCCCTTGCTATCGTGCTGTTGATAGCGCTTGCTTTGGGTGGCTTCATCGTCGCGCTGGTGTCAACGCCGGGAACATTGCGTCGACAATGGGCAATAAAACGGCTGAACAAGCGGGTGTCGGAACTGGAGAGCACCTGTAGCAGTCAGAAAGCAAACCTTGCCGATTTGGAGAGTCGTTTGCCTGCCGATTCCCCAGCTAGCCAGAAGCCGCCCTACGTCGGTCTTAAGGACATCATTTTGGGGAAAAGCGGCAATATTGATGATAGGAAATAGCCATTTCTCATGTGCTGAATGAATCAGCCTATTAGCCAATTGCTCTGAAGCCGCGTTATAAATTGGAGCAGTCTATCGTCTTGTCATATCATTTATGAAGCAACCTTCCCTTCAAAGTATAAGGGTACTTGTGCTTGATATTGGCGGTTCGAACGTTAAGTGCGTTGTGACGGGCCGCAAACGTTCCGTTAAATTCAAGTCCGGGACAACAATGACACCACCGCTGATGATGGACGCGCTGCGATTGGTAGCCAAACGATGGGACTTTGATGTCGTGTCCATTGGTTATCCAGGTGTCGTTCGCCAAGGCGGGATTGCATGTGAGCCATACAATCTCGGCTCCGGCTGGATTGGTTTCAATTTTCAGGAAGCTTTTGGGCGACCCGTGAAAATCATTAACGACGCTGCAATGCAGGCGCTTGGAGGATATACAGGCGGGAAGATGCTTTTTCTCGGCCTTGGGACTGGGCTTGGGTCCGCGATGATTATCGATGATCTGGTCGTCGAACTCGAACTGGGGCACCTGCCTTACTCAGGAGGGAATACATTTGAAGACTATGTTGGTGAAGAAGGGCGCATACGATTTGGCAACAAAAAATGGCGAGGCACAGTAACCGATGTTATTGAGGTATTCCGCAAGGCATTGTTGCCCGACTACATCGTTTTAGGTGGCGGCAACGCTTCAAGATTAAAAGAACTGCCGTCAGAAACTCTTTTGGGCAATAACAACAATGCTTTGTTGGGTGGATTTCGCCTCTGGTCAGAGAGCAGTCGACCATGCTCAGGCAATCTGCTTTCCAACGGTTTGTGATGTCACCAGCTTGACGTGTGGATAGGGGATTTCAATTCCGGCTTGATCGAATGCTTCTTTTAGTTTTTTCAGGTATTCACGCCTTACATCCCACTGGCCCAAAGGGACGACCATGAGGCGGCAGCGGATGACGATGGCCGAGTCAGCCCAATTTTCGACACCGGCTATTTCGATATCTTCCAGTAGCTTGTCTCGGATCATAGTTTCTTGTCTCATGCTCTCGCCGACAGCGCGCATTACCGTGATAGCGTGGTCAATATCCGTGCTGTAGGCGATGCTTACGTCAATTACGGCATACGCAAAACCGAGGCTCATGTTGGTAACGGTAGAAATATTACTGTTGGGAATGTAATGCACGTTGCCTGAGTAATCACGCAGCTTCAGGTAACGCAATGTGAGCTCTTCTACCAAGCCTGATTTCCCCCCCCCCTGTTTCGACGACATCCCCGTGACGAATCTGGTTCTCCAGCAACAGGAAGAATCCGGTGAAATAGTCCTTCACCAGACTTTGCGCACCAAAGCCGATCGCCAGACCGACGACGCCGGCCGCACCAAGAATCGGAGCGACAGAGATACCGATTTCACCCAGTATGAGCATGCCGCCGATTACGACAATCGCAACATTGATGGAATAACGTAACACCCTGGACAGTGTCAGGACACGGCGACTGTCCTCCTGATTGCTCTGTTGCGAAGCGATGTAATCTCGAACGCGGGGAATTATCCGTCGCGTCAGATTTAGCAACACGGCAATCGCGATCAGGATCAAAACGACACGGGCAATTGCGTCGGTATGCCCCATCGCAGCAATCATTAGTGCGTCGATTTGTTTTTGCATGATCAGAATGCCTGATCCCATCGGATCGACAGACGGATGGCCGAATTGATCAGTCCCACCATACTGTAGGTCTGAACGTAGTTGCCCCATTGCTCCCCGGTTCGAGGGTTGATGTGCTCTGCAAGCAACCCGTGCTGGTTGCGGAATGAAAGCAGTTTTTCGAACAGTTGTCGCGCCTCGTCGCGTCGACCAAGCGCCGAAAGTGCGTTGACATACCAAAATGAACAAACCAAAAAGGCGTTTTCCGGTACGCCGAAATCGTCCTTTTCAACATAGCGGAAAATAAAATCGCCATGCTTGAGTTCTCGTTCGATCGCAGTGACGGTGGCGGCAAAGCGCGGGTCGTCCGCACTGATAAAGCCAACTTCGGCCAACAGGAGCAGGCTGGCATCAAGTTCGTTTCCACCAAAAGTTGAGACGAAACTTTTACGCCGGTTGCTCCATGCACGTTCGAGGATATCGCGATGAATGCGGTCACTGCGGGCTTGCCAGCGGATCGCCTTCTTTGCCAAGCCAAGCTTGGTGGCGATAAGGGTCAGGCGATGGCAGGCAGCCCAGCACATCACAGCTGAAAAGGTGTGAACGCGTGCTCTGCGCCGCAACTCCCATAGCCCGGCATCGGGGCGCGCATAGAGCTCTACCGCTTTGTCTCCGAGCGATTCGAGACGTTGAAAAAGCGCTGCGTCACCTGAACGGGCCAGTCTCTGATCAAAGAAAACGTGTGTCGCCGCCAGAATCGCCGACCCATAGACATCATGTTGCACCTGCTGGAAGGCCTGATTGCCAATGCGCACCGGACCCATACCACGATATCCAGGGAGTGCCGCCACTTCTTGTTCATCGAGGTTTGCGCGGCCGTCGATGCCGTAGACCGGTTGCAGTAAGCCATCTGCAGCGCCTGCGGCAATATTGACAATATAGCCGAGGTAACGTTCCATCGTCTTGGTGGCGCCAAGTCGATTAAGTGCATTGACGACGAAATAGCCGTCACGCAGCCAGCAATAGCGGTAGTCCCAATTTCGTTCGCTGTTCGGCGCCTCAGGAATCGAGGTAGTCATGGCGGCTATGATGGCGCCGGTGTCGTCGTAGGCATTGAGTTTCAGCGTAATCGCCGCACGAATTACCTCATCCTGCCACTCGAAGGGGATGCCGAGACTGCGAACCCAGTCCCGCCAGTAGCTTGCCGTATCTTCAAACAAGCGCTGTCCCGCCTGCCCGACTGCACCCTGCAAGGTTTCGTCCGGGCCTAGGATGAGAGTGATTTCATTTTCTAGAAAGAACGAGGTTTCCTGCTGAATGGCTGTGATCGAGGCATCTGTGGTCAGCCGTACTACCAAATCAGGCGTGACATAGCGAATATGGTTACTGCCCCAGGTCATCGTCGGTCGATGTGTCCCGTAGTGGCCGGCAGGACGCAGTCGGATACGGATGCGAGGACTTCCAGAAACAAGGCGGATGCGGCGGACCAGACTCATTGGCCGGAACACTCTTCCATGCTGCTCAAAACGGGGCATGAAATCAGTGATTTCAATACGCCCACCATGTTTGTCGTGTAGGACCGTCACCAGAATGGCTGTGTTGTCGACATAGTGTTGCTGCGAGCTGGCGAGATCGACCAGATCAATCGTAAAAAAGCCGAAAGCCTCTTTTCCACGCCCCGCACGCAAGAGCGAGCAAAACAGCGGATCGCCGTCAAGACGCGGGAAGCAGGACCACACAACTTCTGCACGGGAGTCGATCAGTGCGCCGATCGTGCCATTGCCAATGATGCCGAGATCAAGTGATTGCAATTTTTTCTCCTCTGATCTGCATCTCACTTGAGAGTGCAATCTGTTCCAGCCATTCGTGAACAGCCTCGACGCTAGGCAGATGAAAAAGTGCCTGGGTTTTCCCTCGTCCAACTTTGATCGATATACCACCCAAGCGGTTGATAACGTCGAACCCATGTTCGTCGGTCAGGTCGTCACCTATAAAAACCGGCGTTCTGCCGGCAAAGGGTGGGGTCGCCATAAAAGTCTCGATGGCGCTGCCCTTGTCATAGCCTTTTGGTTTGATCTCGATCACTCGCTTGCCTGGCTGTACCTGCAAGTTGTTGTCGGTCATGTTGACCAATTTCTGTATCAGTCGATGCAGATAGCCGCCGAGCCGAGGTACCTTGCGGTAGTGCAAGGCCAACGTCTCCCCTTTGTCTTCGACGATTAATTGTGGGTAACGTTGTTGCAGCAGCAAAAGCTTGCCCCTGATTTCCTGAATGTTATTCGCTGGTACCACGCGACGCTGAATGCGTCCGGTGGTCGTGTTGCGCCACTCCAGTCCATGTAAACCAGCCATTGGCAAAAGCGGCATGCCAAGACGAGAATCGAGATCAACCAGTGAACGACCACTGACCAGCGCTACGGCACCATTGCAAAGCGAATGGGCGTTTTCGATCAGCCAAAGCAGATCGCGATCGACGAAAACCTCTTCCGGTGTCGGTGCCAAGTCGATCAAGGTCCCATCGACGTCCAGAAAGTAGGCCCAATCAGCCGAAGGTTTCGGAGGCGCATTAGTCATTACTTCTGCCTACTCCTTTTGAAATGGTCAAAGATTCCGATTTCTCTACGAGATGGATACGCCGCCGCATGGTTGCTGCGTCGAGCAACATACGGCCTGCCCAGCGGTAGACGTTAAATTCGGATACCAAGCCCCGCATCAGTCGCATACGGTCACGTTGCTCGGTAAGGGGCATGGTGAGTGCGACATGCAAGGCAGCGGCACATTGGTCGGCATCGTAGGGATTGACGGTCAATGCCTCCGGGAGTTCCCTTGCTGCCCCGGTGAATTGGCTCAGGACCAATACGCCGCGCTGATCTTCGCGTGCTGCAACAAACTCCTTGGCAACGAGATTCATCCCATCGTGCAGGCTGCTGACGAAGCAAAGCTCAGCGGCGCGGTAATGTTCGTAAACCTGCCACGGCTCATGATGCTCGACTTTAAGGATGATTGCAGGTGCACCGTGACCGCCAAAGCGTTCATTGATTTGTGCTGCCGTCTGTATGACCAGTTCCTCGTGGGATTTATATTCGAAGATGCTGGAACGGGTTGGCGCAGCGATCTGGATGAAGGTGAAACGGCCGATCCACTCCGGCTTCAGTTCATACAGACGC
Source organism: Rugosibacter sp. (assembly GCA_004322535.1). Classification (GTDB taxonomy): domain Bacteria; phylum Pseudomonadota; class Gammaproteobacteria; order Burkholderiales; family Rhodocyclaceae; genus Rugosibacter. The sequence goes on along the minus strand of SCUZ01000083.1, from coordinate 33,246 downwards.
TCCACGGCGCGGAAGCGTTCAATGATGCCTTTGGTGTAATCGAGACGATCTACGCCAATGCCGATGAATTGGTTTATGGGCAGGCTATGTTGTTCGCGAATATCTTGCCTGCATTGTTCGGCCGGCTTTGCCATGAGCGCCTTTTCGGGCGGCCAGTCAATGGAGATCGGGTAGCGTCGTATCAGCGTTTTCTTGCCACCAAGCGTAACGCCGAGCGCCTCGCGATCTACCCGTGCCTCCATGAAGCGATCCACGGTATCGACAAAATTGTTGCAGTGGAATTGTGTGTGGAAGCCGAGAATGCTGCTGCCGAGCAAGCCGGCAACAATTTCTTCGCGCCAGGGGCAGATCGCGAAAGATTCCGGATTTGGCCAGGGAATATGCCAGAAAGTGATGATCGTGGCGTCCGGCAATTTCTCTCGCAGCATGCGTGGCACCAGCGCAAGATGATAGTCCTGCACCAGCACGACGGGATCTATGGTCTTGGCTTCCTTGACAACAGCATCAGCAAATTTCTGGTTAACGGTGACGTAGTGTGCCCAGTCGCTGGATCGGAAAGTCGGGCGTACATGGGCGATATGGCATAAGGGCCAAAGACCTTCATTAGCGAACCCATAGTAGTAGCCGGCTTCCTCCTCCTTGGTCAACCAGATGCGGCGCAATTGGTAGGCGGGGTTGTCCGGAGGAACCGCGACACGATCATGTTGATCAACGGTGTCTCTATCTGCGCTGCCACCGCCATGGGCAATCCAGATACCAGAGCAAGCGCGCATGATCGGTTCCAGAGCGGTAACCAATCCACTGGCGGGGCGCTGCACCTCGATCCTGGCACCAGTATGCTGATGAATGTAAGGCTCTCGATTGGAGACAACGATGACATCTTTGCCGCTCAACTCGCCGTGCAGGATGGTACGCAGGCTTTCTGGCGTCCATGAAATCTGACTCTCGTCACGAGATCGATGTTCCGATTCCAGATCGGCAACCAGTCGTTGCAAATCTCGCGCAATCGGTCTGAGTTCCGGTACATGGATCGAAGCACCTGGCTGCCGTAGCAACCCCTCACCACGCATAAGCGAACGGATGCCCTGCATCCAACCACGCCAACTGAGTTGAGCAATGATGACGGTCAGAATGGAAACAATAAGGGCTAGTCCGGCAAAGAAATAGAAAACGTATATCTTGCTTTCCGCGCTGCGTCTCTCGATGAAACTCATGTCGTGAATGAGAACCAGATTGCCAGATGAATTGATTCCGGTGCTCAAGGAACGGATGGCAACATGCAACAATCCGCGTTCACCATTCAGAACCGTGCCGCCGGTAGTTCGGAATTGATCCAGGTCAGTGCAACTTATGGTCTTTGGCATGCTTGGCGTAGCCAACATCGTGGCTGCATTACCTGCGCAGTAACCTAATGCGTAAACACGCTCATCATCGGTAACCCGCTTGAACAGACTGAGCAGCTTCTTCGGTTGGATGGATTCTGCTTGATCCTGTAGCGGTTCCTGAATAGTGTTGGCAATGAGTGTCGCCCGAATATCAAGGTCGTGCATCGACCAGCGCAAGGTGAGTTTGTCCACCAGTGGTACTACTGCGTAAGCCAGGATTCCGAGCGTAATCAAAAGCGGAATGACAAAGCGCAGTGAGAGTCTCATGCTTTCTCCTATTTGTTTGAATCAGCAATTTCCGCGTTTCAAGTGATTGACATCAAATTGGAAACGCTCGCCACACTGTTGGCGGCTCGGATGGCTCAGCGGAGAGCGATGGCGCTATAGAAAAAAATGAGGGGCGGATGCCCCCCAAAGATACTTCAACGACAAGGGATTTTGGCTACATGAATTTTATGGCTGGCGTAAAAAAACCAGATCGACACGACGGTTTTCTGACCAGCATTTTTCCTCATGGCATGTTGCGCGAGGTTTTTCCTCGCCATAACTGACAGCTTCCAATTTATCTTCGGGAACGCCCAACAGCTTGAGTTCATGCTTGACCACTTCCGCGCGTTTTTGACCAAGAGCCAAGTTGTATTCGGTACTGCCGCGCTCATCGGCATTACCTTGCAACGCGACGGCAACTTTCGGCGCCGATTTGAGAAACTCATAGTCTTTTTTGATCACGCTCTCATATTGCGTCTTGATTGAATAGTTGTCGAAATCAAAGAAAATACTTTTATCAGACAGAGATTTAATCATGCGATCTTGTCGCTGAATATCTGTCTCGACCATGACCGAAGATTTTGCATATTTTGATGTAGCGGCGATGGGTTCGGTAGCAGATGCTGCAACTTCCTTTGGTGCCGTTGAGCAAGCGGATAGCAGGGCACAGGCAGACACGATCGCGAATAATGAGTGACGCATGGAAATTTCCTTATTCTTATTAACATTTGTACAAATATAATAGAAACAAATCAATATCGCAAGTCTTTGCGACTTATAGTGACGCCTTGGAAGCACGAGGAGCAACAGCATTGAGAATGCTAAGTATTCGTAGTTCAGTGTTTTTTGGTTGTGCAAATGCGGTGTTGACAACGTCTTTCCCTATATTGATTAGAAGGGTTGTTTTCTCTATGTTTTTGATACTTGCGGCATGCAATTCGATACCACAACGCGGGCAAACAAGCTCGGTACAGCCAACATCACCGCCCCAAGGCAAGCTTGATCTGCCCTCTGATGATTTGCCTTCAGTTTCAATTGGACCGACCGCTCCGGATGCTGAGGCGATCCCTGCAATTGAGTCCGAACTACAACTGGACTCGGGTCAGTTTGTGTTCTTTGAAACAGCCAGCGCAGCCCTGACTGCAGAGGCGCGAGAGAAGATTCGAGGCTATGCCAGAAAGTTGAAAATCGATCGTCAACACAACCTGATATTGGAGGGCAGGACTGATGACCTTGGCAGCAAGGAGATGTGCATCGCAATTGCCACCAAACGAATTGAGGCGGTAAAGAACGAGTTGGTGGGGCAGGGGGTCAAGCTCAATCAGATTCAAAAACACGCGCGAGGTTGTGAAACGTTCAATGAACGTCTCTGTTCGACGGAGTCATGCCGTCTGCTGCGTCGCAGTGTCGAATTGAAGCTTGTCGAAAAGTCATGAAATGAACCTTTTTCGAGGCACCTTAAGTAGTCTGCGCTGGCGGACGCGACTGACACTTTGGGGGGCGGCCGGTATGGCTGGCCTCGTTGTAGTTGGGTTTGCTAAACTTGCCGACCTTGCACTGGCGACATTTTTTCACGTCACTGAAGGTCGGCCGTGGCTACCTTTTCTTCTGGCACCGTCGATCGGAATGCTCGTCGTCTGGCTGACGCGCCGTTTTGCGCCAGGAAGTCAGGGTAGCGGAATTCCCCAGGTCATTGCAGCAACTCGCGAGATTGCGCTGGGACGAGACGTCGGCACGTTGGTCTCTATGAGGATCGCCTGCGGAAAAGTCGTGTTTGGTGCTCTGGCGCTGGTGGGTGGATTCTCGGCGGGCAGAGAAGGGCCTTCCGTGCAGGTGGCTGCATCAATCATGCACATGGCGCATCGTTATCTGCCCCATACCCGGGCGTTGCGTGCTCAGGACTTGATACTGGCTGGAGGTGCGGCGGGTGTTGCCGCGGCCTTCAATGCTCCTCTAGCGGGGATCGTCTTCGCGGTTGAGGAATTGGGACGTCGTCTCGAAACCCGCACTAGCGGCGTACTGATGAGCACGATCATTCTGTCAGGATTTGTTGCGATCGCCCTCATGGGCAATTACAGCTACTTTGGCCACCTTAAGGCCGTTGGGACGCAGAGGTCATTGTTTGTTCCTGTAGCATTTTGCGGAATCCTATGTGGCGTGCTCGGCGGGCTTTTCAGCTCCCTGCTGCTTTGGCCACAACGCGTGCCTGATTTCTTCATTTGGCGCTTGCGCCGTGCGAATCCGATACTTTTTGCCGGTGCTTGCGGCATAACGGTCGCATTGATTGGCTGGCTTGGTAATGGGATGTCTTACGGTAGCGGCTATGCCGCCACTTCTCAAGTTGTATTGGGCGAACTTTCCGTACCTTGGTACGCGTCAGTCACCCGATATCTGGCGACGTTGGTCAGTTATTACTCGGGTATTCCCGGCGGTCTATTTGCTCCTTCACTGGCGGTTGGCGGGGCGCTTGGCTCGACGATTTCCCCTCTACTGGGACTTGGGCCGGATGCCGTGCCAGTGGTTGTCTTGTGCATGGTCGGGTTTCTTGCAGCGGTGACGCAGTCGCCTATTACGGCCGCCATCATTGTGATGGAAATGATCGATGGGCACGATATGGTCATCAGCTTGATGGCGGTGGCACTTATTGCCCGAGCCGTAAGCTCGCGCATTGGCCCTGAGCTCTATCAACAATTGGCGAGAGATTTTAGGGAACAACCGTCTGGGCAGGAACTTGATCCAAAAAATCCTATCCCATCCGAAAACCGGATATCAGATGTTGGCAAGGGGCGTTGACTTGCCAGAATCGTCGCGGACTTTCATTTTTCCAAGCAGCTTGGCCAGAAGAAGATTCAGTTGTATCAAATCGGAGGCACTCATATGATTCAACGCATCTGGCAATACACCTCGCAGAGGTTTGGGAGCTGCTTTTATCAGTTTTTTTCCACGGGCTTCCGCAAATAGATGCACAACCCGCTGATCTTCTTCGCTTCTTTCCCGGCGAATCATTCCTTGTTTGACGAGTCGGTCAATCAGGTTACTGGCAGTCGACTGGTGAATGGACAGCACTTTGGCAAGCTCCTTTACCTTGATGCCGGGTGTTTCTGCGATAACCGCAAGAACCCACAGTTGAGCACCATTTACGCCGGTTTGCTGCTCTACCCAATGGAAGTGCTTTTTGATGGATTTAAATATCACCCGGAACTTGGCCAGCACATCCTGTTCAGCACTTTGCACTTTTTGCGTACGGTGTTTCGGGCGTACAGAGCCATTGGTAGTTTGTTCAGCCATTCGTGAATGATAAACCGACTAACTGCCGCTTCGCTTGTGTTTTCCAAGTTGTGCCGGTTAGGTTGAGCACCTCTCAGTCAATCGTGGCCAACCGGAACGAATTTTCTAGCAATTACGCCAAGGCACGCTTTACCCTACTGACCTGAGTAAACATATGCATGACGATTATGCCCTTGAGTTCGAGATGTTGCGCCAGTGTCCGTCGGATTTTTCGGTGCAAAGTGCCCAGTCGCCGATGATCCCTTTCCCTCTGATAAAGATGCCATGGCTGACGTTGTTGGCAGTCGAAACCAACCAGTTTCAGGCCTCGAGGTTGGGCAGGGTCACGAACGCGTCCTCATCTGAATCCCCAACCATCTGCGAACACGCTATGTTCGCTGTCGTACAGAATGATCAGCTGCAATCGCCTACGCTGGCAAACACATTCGTGGTGGATCACATGCTCACCTACTCGATAATGAAGCCGGAAGGCATTTTGGTGCTCAAACCCGAGGCGCCTCTCAGTAAAGAGGACTTTGGCGGCCTTAGCGCTGCTGTGAATGCCTATCTTTCAGACCACGCAAAGCTCCATGGCGTTTTGATTCATTCGAAGGAATTTCCCGGATGGGAAAACCTCGGGGGATTCTCCGCACACATGCATTTTGTTCGCGAGCATCATAGACTGGTCGAACGTGTGGCAGTCGTGACGGATAGTCCGATCACCGGCATAGGGGAATCGCTTGGCAAGCACTTTACGTCGGCCGAAGTAAAACACTTCCCTTTTTCCGAAGACGTGAAGGCACTGGAGTGGCTGGAGACCGCTTGAGGTAGATACGTTACCTGAATTAGAGAACGTCGGGCTGGCTGCTCACCTGACATAAATGCTGCGTATACAAGCAATACACTGCATTGCCATACCAAATCGTCATTTGACATTGATATCGCTCACTGAAGACTATATGCCATGGCAAAGATTGAACTATTGGAGCTGGAAGCGCATCGCGAGCAACTGACGGCCGATCTGAAACAGATGGTCGAAAAGTACCGCTCGATATTTGAATGTGACGTGCCCGACATCGAAGAGCCTTTCTCGGACAAGTTGATCCTTGCGGCGATGCGTCAGGCTCTTGGTGATATTAAAAACGAATTGAAATGCTCCTAAAACATGATCGCTTTGAGTCATTGCACGGAAATAAGAGGCTGGATTCGTGGATGCCCAAACCCTGATCGCTACTACGTGGGCCATGATCGCCGATGGCAAGGGCCTGCTGGCGATGGATGAAAGCAATCCGACCTGCAACAAGCGATTTGCCAGCTTGGGGATCCCCCAGACCGAGAAGGCAAGGTGTACTTGGCGGGAATTGATCGTGACCACGCCTGGTCTCGGTGAGTGCATCAGCGGTGTGATTCTCTACGATGAGAAGATTCGCCAGCAAAAGAAAGACGGTACATCATTTGTGAAAGCCATCAGCGATGCGGGAATCATTGCCGGTATCAAAGTAGACACTGGTGCAAAGGATCTGGCCGGTCATCCCGGAGAGAAAATCACCGAGGGCCTGGACGGATTGCGCGAGCGACTGGCTGAATACTTCCAGATGGGCGCCCGTTTCGCCAATTGGCGCGCAATGATTACTATCGGTGACGATATTCCCAGCCGGGCTTGCATCGAGGCCAACGCACAGGCGCTGGCTCGTTACGCTGCATTGTGTCAGGAAGCCGGATTGGTTCCCATCGTCGAGCCGGAAGTGCTGATGGAGGGGGAGCACACCTTGCAGCGTTGCAGTGAAGTAACGGAGGAAGTCCTGCGAAACGTGTTCAGGCAGCTTTACGCACAGCGGGTGATGCTGAGGGCATGATCCTGAAGCCCAACATGGTGCTTCCGGGATTGACCTGTCCCACGGATGAAATCATAGATGAGGTGGCCGATGCCATCGTGAAGTGTCTTTTGCGCGCCGTTCCCGGTGTTGCGTTCCTGTCAGGCGGCCAACCGAGCGATCGGGCCTCGGCCCGTTTGAATGCCATGAATTTTCGCTTCAAGTCACGATTGGCTTGGGCATTGACGTTTTCGTTTTCCCGCGCCATCCAGCAATCGGCGCTGGAGATCTGGTCCGGCCAAAACTCCAACGTGGATGCAGCCCAAAAATATCTGCTGCATCGAGCCCGCTGCAACCGTGCGGCGCGCGCGGGCGAATACGTTGCCGCGATGGAAAAGACATGAGCAAGCTAACCAGCGTACCGCTTTGTCTCTATCTCATACGCCATTGGGAAACTAATTGGTCGCTCTCGGGTCAGCTTACCGGTCGTACCGACATTCCATTGACTGAGCACGGCGAGGAAGAAGCACGGGCACTGGCCCTCCAGTTACGGGATATCCCATTCGCCCACGTTTTGACTAGTCCGCGCCAACGCGCGCGGCAAGCGTGTGATTTGTCCGGGCTGGGCGCAAAAGCCGAAATCGAACCTGATCTCGCTGAATGGGACTATGGTGATTACGAAGGACGTCAGTCAGATGACATTCACAAGCAACGTCCAGACTGGAATATCTTTCGCGACGGTTGTCCGCAAGGCGAAATGCCCGAGCAAGTATCGACACGCGCTGATCGTCTCATCGTTCACCTCAATACCCTGAGGGGAAACGTCGCGCTTTTTTCCCATGGCCAATTCGGAGGTGTGCTGGCGGCACGATGGATAGGATTGGTCTTGGCTGGAGCCACCCATTTCCCGCTGGGAACGGCGTCAGTCAGCATACTTTGTTACGACCCGCGACATAAAAACGTCGCAGTCATCGCATTGTGGAATGCAGCCTCACACGAAATTCGGGATCAATTGCCCCACACAAGCACGTCCGATCCTCTGACCATGAAACAGCGAGCGATTGAGCGTTGGGAAAACGAAGGCGGTGAACTTCAGAATCAGCACAAGTCGCGGTTTAAAGAAATCGAATGAAGGCGAATACGCGGACATTTCAGTTCTCATAGCCATGAGCATATTGAAACTGACCATCGAAGCCGAGCTGGATTTGCTTCAGCGCAAATCATTCAGCTATTTTGTGCATGAAACCAATTTCACCAACGGGTTGGTAAAAGACAAGACCATGCCGGATTGGCCCGCCAGCATTACGGCGACCGGATTTGCGCTGGCAGCATACCCGGTGGGGGTCAAGCGCGGATTCATGTCCCGTACCGATGCAGTGGAGCGTACCCTGGCGACACTGCGCTTTTTCTGGAACAGCCCACAAGGTCCGGAATCCGATGCTACCGGTTATCAGGGCTTCTATTATCATTTTCTCGATATGCAGACCGGGCGGCGCGCATGGCATTGCGAGCTATCAACGATAGACAGCGCTTTTTTGTTTGCTGGAATGTTGACGGCGGGGCGTTATTTCGATGCAGATACGGTAGATGAGAATGAAATTCGCACCCTTGCCGATGGGCTTTACCGACGCGCCAATTGGCAGTGGGCACAAAACCAGGGCGAAACACTGACCCACGGCTGGAAGCCTGAAAACGGCTTCATCCACTATCGTTGGGAGGACTACGATGAAGCGCTCCTGCTCTACATGCTTGCGCTCGGCTCGCCTACCTATCCGGTGTCTGACAGCAGCTACACCGCGTGGGGATCGACTTATAAATGGGAACGTCATTACGGCTACGACTACCTGTACGCCGGATCATTTTTCACACACCAGCTGTCGCACATCTGGATCGATTTTCGTGGCATCCAGGACGCGTTCATGCGTGAGAAAGACATGGATTACTTCGAGAATAGCCGCCGTGCCACTTATGTGCAGCAAGAATACGCGATCGACAACCCACTCCAGTTCAAAGGCTATGGACGTTGTTGCTGGGGAATCACTGCGAGCGATGGTCCTGGACCGGACACGATTAAGGTCGATGGCATAGAACGTCAATTTTTCAATTACCTGGCGCGCGGCGTACCTTACGGACCCGACGATGGCACCATTGCGCCTTGGGCGGTGGTGGCATCGTTGCCGTTTGCGCCGGATATCGTGCTGCCAACGATGGACTATTTCATTCACCACGTTGAGTTGAAGAGCATCAATCCTTACGGTTTCAAAGCATCGTTCAATGCGACTCACCCGGATAGAACCCACAATCCTTTCGGCTGGGTCTCGCCGTGGCAATACGGGCTGCATCAGGGTCCGATCATCCTGATGGTTGAGAACTATCGTAGCGGCATGTTGTGGCAATTGATACGAACCTGCCCATACATTGTCAGCGGATTGCGGCGAGCGGGTTTCACGGGAGGTTGGCTATGTGGACTAACCCCAGCGCAACTAGACACTACTGGCTATGATTTACCAAACGCAAGCCTATACTGACTTAGCGGGGGCTACTGGAGCGAAAATGGAAACTGTAACCAGTTTGTCGAATTGCGGCGTCGTTGCTTCGGTGAGAGGTAGCGTCGTGGACGTACGGTTCGACAGTCTCTTACCCCCAATCCATTCGGTGCTTCGCACCGGCGCGGAGAATCAGATTATTATCGAAGTACTGGCGCAGCGAGATGCGCACCATGTTCGCGGAATCGCATTAACTCCTACGCAAGGTCTTGCTCGCGGCATGCCAGTGGAAGACACCGGCGGGCCGTTGCAGGCGCCTGTGGGCAAGGCGATTCTGTCGCGTATGTTTGACGTGTTCGGCAACGTCATCGATCGCGAAGCAGCCTTGTCCAACGTCGAATGGCGCTCGGTGCATCGGGCGCCACCGCCGCTGGCACATCGTTCCACCAAATCCGAGATATTCGAAACGGGTATCAAGGTCATTGACGTGCTGATGCCGCTTGAGCGCGGCGGAAAAGCCGGCTTGTTCGGTGGGGCAGGGGTGGGCAAGACGGTGTTGCTCACAGAGATGATTCACAACATGGTTGGGCAACACGAGGGCGTGAGTATCTTTTGTGGTATCGGCGAACGCTGTCGCGAGGGCGAAGAACTTTATCGTGACATGAAGGCGGCCGGAGTGCTGCCAAACATGGTCATGGTTTTCGGCCAGATGAACGAGCCGCCGGGTAGCCGTTTTCGCGTCGGCCACGCCGCGCTGACCATGGCTGAATATTTTCGCGATGACGAACATCGCGACGTGCTGCTGCTGGTGGATAATATTTTCCGCTTCATTCAGGCCGGGATGGAAGTATCCGGTCTGATGGGGCAGATGCCTTCGCGTCTGGGTTATCAGCCTACGATGGGCACCGAACTGTCCGGTCTTGAGGAGCGCATCGCCAATACCGATAGCGGCGCCATCACCTCAATCCAGGCGGTTTACGTCCCGGCGGACGATTTCACTGATCCCGCCGCGGTGCATACCTTCTCGCATCTCTCGGCGTCGATCGTGCTCTCGCGCAAGCGCGCCAGCGAAGGGCTTTTCCCCGCCATCGACCCTCTCCAGTCCAGTTCCCGCATGGCCACGCCGGGCATCGTCGGCGAACGCCATTACGCCTTGGCGCAGGAAATCCGCCAGACCCTGGCGCAGTACGCCGAACTCAAGGACATCATTGCCATGCTCGGCCTCGAACAGCTCTCGCCGCAGGACCGTCAAGTGGTCGGCCGCGCTCGCCGCCTGGAACGCTTTCTCACCCAGCCTTTTTTCACGACCGAACAGTTCACCAACCTGAAAGGAAAGCTCGTCAGCCTTGAAGATGCACTGGATGGTTGCGAACGCATCCTGCGCGACGAATTCAAGGACATGCCGGAAAGCGCGTTTTACATGATTGGAAAAATCGATGAAGCAAAGCAAACGACCGCTGCTGATAAGCCGGTGGTGAAGAACGATACCAAGCCTGAGGCCGCGGTCGCTCATGCAACTTAAAATCCTCCTGCCGTTTCAGGTATTCGCCAATAAAACCGGCGTGTCGCGCATCGTTGCGGAGACGCGCGAAGGTTCGTTCGGGCTGCTGCCGCAACGACTCGATTGCGTGGCGGTGCTGGAACCGGGAATACTGAGTTACGAGACCGAAACCGGCGAAGAGTTTTTTGTCGCAGTCGATGAAGGAGTGCTGGTCAAGACCGGTGTCGAAGTGCTTGTTTCGGTACGTCGCGCCCTGAGTGGAACTGATCTGGGACAACTGCGCACCGAAGTCGAGAAAGAGTTTCTGGCGATTGACGAGCAGGAACAAAGCGTGCGCACGGTCATGGCCAAACTTGAAACCGGCTTCTTGCGCCGCTTCGCGGCCTTTCAACATGATTGACGAGCCGACCGCAAAAACCGGGAAAAAAACGTCGGTGTTCGCTGATCGGGTGGGCGCCAAAGCTGCGCGCAAGCTCAAGGCGCGTCGCAACCCGGCGGCAGGCGTGTGGTTCGGTCTGGGCATGATGGGTCTGGTCGGCTGGTCGATCGTCGTGCCGACGCTGCTAGGTGCGGCGTTCGGTATCTGGCTCGACAATCACCATCCCGGCCAGCGTTCATGGACGCTGGCCTTGCTGATGGCAGGTCTCGCCGTCGGCTGCCTGAATGCCTGGCACTGGGTAGACAAGGAAAACAAGGCCATGCGTGACGAACCGGAGCGTGACGATGAATGAAACGTCTGCTTTGACGCTGGCCGGTTTGGTGGGCATGGCCCTTGGTGCATTCTTTTTTTTAGGCCTGTGGTGGACGATACAAAAAGCCGTCTCGTCCAAACGTCCGGCGCTGCTATTCCTCGGCAGCCTGCTGTTACGCATGAGCATGGCGCTAGCTGGTTTTTATGTTGTTGGCCACGCGGATTGGCAGCGACTGTTGGCATGTTTGCTCGGCTTTGTCGTCACGCGTTTCATCGCCTTGCGGATTACCCGCGCGCAAGAGGTGAGTCATGCGCCTTAGTCCTGACGAAATCATTTTTTGGCAGCACGGGTTTCTCAAGCTTAATGGCACGATTGTGTTCACTTGGGGGTTGATGCTGCTGTTGACGGTCGGCTCGCTGTTGATCACGCGCAAGCTTTCCACTGGGCTGAAACGTTCACGCTGGCAGAACTTCCTCGAAATCGTCGTTACTGGCATCGAGAAACAGATTGAAGATGTCGGCTTGCCGCATGCGCGGAAATTTCTTCCCTTTCTCGGTACGCTGTTCCTCTTCGTCGCTGCAGCCGCGCTGTGTACTGTCATTCCCGGCTACGAGCCGCCGACCAGCTCACTGTCGACCACGGCGGCACTCGCGCTGTGCGTGCTGGTGGCGGTACCGCTGTTCGGCATCGAGGATCAGGGCCTGGGTGGTTACCTCAAGGCCTACATCGAGCCGACGGTCATCATGTTGCCGTTCAACATCATCAGCGAAATCTCGCGCACTCTCGCGCTGGCAGTACGGCTGTTCGGCAACATGATGAGCGGGTCGATGATCATCGCCATCCTGCTCACCATCACGCCGTTTGTGTTCCCGATTTTCATGACCCTGCTCGGCCTGCTTACCGGCATGGTGCAGGCCTACATTTTTAGCATTCTGGCCGCCGTCTACATCGCGGCCGCGATACGCGTTCGCAAGCCAAAAACTAAAGCGGAACCTAAGTCTTGAAGCAACCCTCACCAAAGGAGACAACATGGACAGCATGACCATCATCGCGGTGGTATCGATTTTCACCGCCGGCATCACCATCGCCATCGGCGTCATCGGGCCGTCGCTCGGCGAAGGCCGAGCCGTTGCCACCGCGCTGGCCTCACTGGCGCAGCAGCCCGACGCTTCGGCCACCATCACTCGAACGCTGTTTGTAGGCTTGGCGATGATTGAATCCACCGCCATCTATTGCTTCGTGGTCTCGATGATCCTCATTTTCGCCAACCCGTTCTGGAATCATGTCATCGCCCAGACTGCGGGCAAGTAAGCCATGCTGATCGACTGGTTCACCGTCGGCGCGCAAGCGCTCAACTTCCTCATCCTGGTATGGTTGATGAAGCGCTTTCTTTACCAGCCGATTCTTCACGCCATCGACGCGCGCGAGAAGCGGATCGCCGCGAAGCTCGCCGACGCCGCCGCGAAAAAAGCCGAAGCGCAAAAAGAGCGCGACGAGTTCCAGCAGAAGAACGAAGAATTCGACCAGCAGCGAGCTGCGCTACTGAGCAAGGCAACCGAAGAGGCGAAAACCGAACGCCAGCACCTGCTCGACGAGGCGCGCAAGGCCGCCGATGCATTGAGTGCCAAGTGCCAGAAAATGCTGATCAGTGATGCGCGCAACCTGAGCAAGGCACTTAGTCGCCGAATCCAGGACGAAGTGTTTGCCATCGCCAGAAAAACGCTGACCGATCTAGCCGGGGCCAGCCTCGAAGAGCGCATGGGCGATATCTTTATCGAGCGTTTGCAGTCGATGCCGGACGAGGCGAAGACATCTTTCGCCAAGGCGCTCAGGACCGTCTCTGACCCGGCGCTGGTGCGAAGCACTTTCGATTTGTCGGCAGCGCAACAGAAGGCGATACAAAAAGCGATCAACGCCAATTTCTCGACCAACGTACCGGTTCGCTTCGAGACCGCGCCCGACCTCATCAGCGGCATCGAACTCAGCGCGAACGGACAAAAAGTCGCATGGAGCATCGACGAATACCTCGCCTCGCTGGAGCGGAGCGTGGGCGAACTGCTGAAAGAGAAGGACAAGCCCGAAGTAAAACCTGAAAACAAACTCAAGCCCGCAACCAGACCGCAATGAATTCAGCGCCCGAGACCTTGCAGAGCGTCCTCGACTGCACCTTCGCCGACATCGGCAAGGTTCGCGAAGCCTTCGCGCCGCAACTGACTCTGCGCGAAGTCGGCACCATCACCAGTGTTACCACCGGCATTGCCCACGTTTCCGGCTTGCCCGACGTCGGCTTCGAGGAATTGCTCAAGTTTCCCGGGGGCATTTTCGGCATCGCCTTCAATGTGGACGAGGATGACATCGGCGTCGTGCTGCTTGGCGACTACGCGAAGTTGCAAGCAGGCAATGCGGTCGAACGCACGGGACGGGTAATGGATGTTGCGGTGGGCGACGCCCTGCTTGGCCGCGTCATCAATCCGCTCGGCCGGCCGCTCGATGACAAGGGGGTGATAGCGGAGGGCGCACGCTTGCCGATCGAACGCCCGGCCGCCGCCATCATGGACCGCGCCCCCGTTACCGTGCCACTGCAGACTGGCCTCAAGGTCATTGACGCGCTGATTCCCATCGGGCATGGCCAGCGCGAACTCATCCTTGGTGACCGCCGCACCGGCAAGACCGCCATCGCGCTCGACACCATCCTCAACCAGCGCGGGCGCGATGTCGTTTGTGTCTACTGCGCCATCGGCCAACGCGCTTCCGCCGTTGCCAAGGTCGTGGCCAGCCTGCAGGAAAAAGGTGCGATGGACTACACCGTCGTGGTCGTCACCGAGGGCAACGATCCGCCCGGTCTCACCTATATTGCACCCTACGCTGCGACCAGCATTGCTGAGCATTTCATGGAAGCAGGGCGCGACGTGCTGATCGTCTATGACGACCTAACCCACCACGCCCGTGCCTATCGCGAACTCTCACTGCTGCTGCGCCGCCCACCCGGCCGCGAGGCATTTCCCGGCGACATTTTTTACATCCACTCGAGACTGCTGGAGCGAGCAACACATCTTTCCAAGGACCGCGGCGGCGGTTCGCTCACGGCCCTGCCCATCATCGAAACTGAAGCGCAAAATATTTCGGCCTACATTCCGACCAATCTCATTTCGATTACTGATGGGCAGATATATCTCTCGCCGTCGCTGTTCGAACTGGGCGTGCTGCCCGCGGTCGATGTCGCCAAATCCGTATCGCGGGTCGGCGGCAAGGCGCAACGCGCGGTCTATCGCACCGTGGCAGGCGATCTCAAGCTCGCCTACGCTCAGTTCGAGGAACTCGAAACTTTTTCCCGCTTCGGTGCTCGCCTCGATGACGACACAAAGAAGACCATGGAGCACGGCAAGCGCATTCGCTCCTACCTTCAGCAACCGGAATTCGCCCCCGTGTCGGTGCCCGCGCAGATCGCCGCTTTACTGGCGTTGATCGCAAAGCTTTTCGATACCGTGCCGCTCGACAAAATGAAGCTTGCCGAGCACGCTGTGCAAGAGGCCGCCGCGAAAGTTCCGACCGAGGTCGCCGCGCGCTTCGACAGCGCCGACAAGCTGAGCGATGAAGATCGCAAGGCCATCATAGACATCGCCCGCGAGGCGCTTGTCCCCTTCCAGCCCAAGCCGGAATCAAAACCGCAAGCTGAAGTCGAACCCAACCCCAAACCCGCGGATGGGAAATAGCGGCCGCCAACCGGTACCGTACCGCCGCACCTCGCATCATCACCACAGGAGCACCACCATGCAGATACAAGTCAATGCCGCCAACAACATCGAAGGTCACGAAGCGCTCTCCGTCTGGGCCAGCGACATCGTGAAGGATTGCCTTAGCCGGCAAAGCGAACACATCACGCGGGTGGAGGTCCACCTCGCCGACGAGAACGGCGGCAAGAGTGGGCCCAATGACAAGCGCTGCACGATGGAAGCCCGCCTTGGCGGCCATCCACCGATTGCGGTTACGCATCACTCGTCGACGCTGAGAGAGGCAACCGCAGGTGCCATGGATAAATTGACCAAGGTGATCGACACCACGCTCGGCAAGCTGCGCGATCAAATGCGGCATCCGGCCGATTTGTCCCCACTAGGATCGACACTCGCGGACGAGTAATGAGCGATACCACGGCGAGCCTGCGCCGCAAGATCGACAGCGCTGGAGAACTTCAGTCCGTCGTGCGCACCATGAAGGCCCTGGCCGCATCCAGCATCGGCCAGTATGAGCTATCGGTGCGTGCTCTGGGCGACTACTATCGGACAGTGGAACTGGGCCTGAGCATCTGTTTCCGTAAAAGTGCGCCGGCTGCGGCGATGCCCGCACGCAAAGGTCGCGCCGATGTGGCCATCGTGGGTGCCATTGTGTTCGGTTCCGATCAGGGACTGGTTGGCCGCTTCAACGACGTGGTGGCGGATTTCGCGGTAACCAAGCTGGCCGCACTGCCTGGCACACCTCAGGTCTGGGCGGTCGGCGAGCGTGTGTACGGGCGCCTGTTAGATGCCGGCCTGCCACTGGCCGGCAGCTTCACGGTGCCGAATTCCATCGCCGCCATTGCCCCGCTAGTGGGACAAATACTGGTCGAGAGCGAAGCAGACCGCGATGATGGTGAGTTCGGCGAGCTTCATTTGTTCTACAACCGCCCGAACATCGGCGCAGCTTACGAACCCGTCACGCAGCGGCTGCTGCCGCTGGACGATAAGTGGCGCCGCGATCTGGCCGAGTTACCGTGGCCGACCAAGAATCCGCCCGAGGTCATTGGCGATACCACCGCGACTCTGCGCGCGCTGATCCGCGAATATCTTTTCGTCTCGCTGTTCAGGGCCTGCGCCGAATCCCTCGCAAGCGAGAACGCAAGCCGCCTGGCCGCGATGCAACGTGCCGACAAGAATATCGACGAGTTGCTGGAGACGCTCAACGGCAGCTTCCACCGCCTGCGTCAGAGCAGCATCGACGAAGAGTTGTTCGATGTGATCTCAGGGTTTGAAGCGTTAAACAAGGCGTAGTTATAAAAGTAGTCCTAACACAATCAGAACGCGGGCGATCAAAGAAATAGAGCGAGCTGTAGATGATTCACTTCGTATCGTCGACAATTTTTATCATCGACGCCTCAACCTCTCTCGCGACTTGAATCAAGCCCGGATCATCAGACAGGGCAGTCAGCATCGGCAGCGGTCGGATCAGTCCGATCCTGGTTTTCGCATCCTCCGTAAAAACCGAGATGCGGCAAGGCAATGCCATGTTGAGACGCATGTCGGTGGACAGAACCTTTGCCGCTTGTTGCGGATTGCATACCTCGAAGACTTTACACTCGTCGCCAAACTCAATGCCTTTGCCGCGCAGCGTAGCCCCCAAATCATGGATATGAAGTACTCCGAACCCATTGTGCGTTACTACCGCGGCAAGATCCGTCGCCGCTTGCTCGAACGACTTCCTGGTATCGACTATGTAGTACATGGGTTGCCCTTCTTCAATTTTGCCGAGTACGAAAAAGACTGCCCGGAACTGTTTTCACGAAAATCAGTTATCCCCCAATGGGATTGGAAATCTTTCGAGTATTTCATGAATTATTTCAACTGGCCGTTGGCCTTCATTTAACTATGACAATGCAGCAAGTCATTATTTCCGGAGACAGCATCAAGATTGACTTACTCCGTTGTTGCCGGTTCCCGATAAGCGAAATGTCAGACTAACTATTTTTGCTGAAGACATATACATTTTTCAACTTGTAATGCGACATCATCCATTTCCGGATGCGTGTCTTGTTCGCTCTTGAAAGTGGTTTTCTCAACTCCAAATAAACAATTAGCGTGTCATCGGAGGGCGCGCTGAGGTCAGTTGTGGTGCCAGATTGAGGTGCATTCTGGCCATGGGCAATTTGCACATTCGTTAATTCAGGATATTGGGCTTTCAATTCCTCTCTAACCTGTTCGTAATCGCTCAGGCGTTCCTCATGCTTGCTTTGATCGACCTTCTGATTGCGGATAACGTCTTCAAGCTCCTGAATTTTGGCATTCTTGCTCTCCAGCAATTGCAGGCTGTTGCGATACAAATCCTGTCGCATCTCGGTTTTTAACTGGTTTAGATTCAGCCCGTTATCCTCCTGAAACGAATTTACGATCAGTTTTGCTCCTTTCAGACTGAATTGGTCAAACTGCGCATTTATGCGCTCGATCGTTGCTTTGTCCAGTCCCTTTCCAGCAACTGTTAGCGTGATTACGTTTGTATCTGAATTGATATCCTTTTGGAGCAGGAACAGGTTTTTCTCAGTCTTTGCTATTGCCGTCAGACAGCTATTTGCCTGTGTTATAAAAACTTCCTTTTTAACGAGTTGTACAGCCAAGTAAGCACTAGGGATAATTGTGGCAATTATGGCTGTAGTGATGACTATCCGCGCGCGTTTTTGAATTGAAACGGAAGGGAAGCTCTGGCGAGGCAACCGTAGCAGTCGGGTAAAAAGGAGTGCCGAAAGAGCAATGTAAACCGCGTTGATGGTGAAGAGATAGAACGCTCCAAAAAAGAATCTTGGCTGGCCTGTCGCAATTCCAAAGCCCGCAGTGCACAGGGGTGGCATCAAGGCGGTAGCAATCGCTACTCCGGGAAGGACATTACTTTTGTCTTTACGAGTGACTGCGATAATTCCAGCCATACCGCCAAATAGCGCAATCAATAAATCCCAAAGAGTTGGTGAGGTGCGCGCCAGCAATTCGGACTGCGCCTGCTGTAGCGGGGTCAGAAAAAAATAAATTGTGGAGGTCAGCAAGCTGAGCAGAACAAAGACAGTCAGGCTGCGAAAAGATTGTCGAATCAGTCCAAAATTGTCAATGCCGGCACCGTAGCCTATCCCCATGATGGGGCCCATTAGTGGAGAGATCAGCATGGCACCAATAATGGCTGCGGTTGAATTGACGTTAAGCCCTATAGATGCCACGAAAATGGCAAACATGAGAATCCACAGGTTGGTGCCGTGAATTTTTATACCATGGCTGATGCTGGCCTCGATGTCGCTGGGCTCGTCCATGTCGCTACGCAAATCAAATAGTTTTTTGAATGCACTTAAAAAATAGTGTTCTCTAGCCATTTTGAATTTTCGGTTTGCGTATGTTGTTAACATTGTACAGAGTGCCCCTTACCTCACTAAAACGAGAGCTTCGGTAAGGGTGGTATTGTGGTTGGATCGTCGCTGGAAAAGAATGGCTCCTTTCGGATCAATACGTGACACAAAATGCTAACCCCTTTTCAGTCGCTCAAAGCCAGGAGTTGGCCAAAGCGATCATATGATCGCAGCAACCCGACATCGACGCGCCTTGCCTTCAGATCACCGACAAGAGCTATCTGCAACCGGGTTCAGTCGGCATGCTTCCTGGCACCTAAGGTTTTTCTGATCACCCTGCCTATGGTGAGGCCTTGGCACAGTATGGAAAAGACGACAACCGCGTAGGTCAGCGCGAGCACAAAATCGCGCTCAGGCCCAACCGGCAACGACAGCGCGAGGGCGACGGAGATGCCGCCACGCAAACCGCCCCAGGTTAATACGCACCATGAGCCTGACGGCAGGTCGAAGACCCGGCGGAATATATTCATCGGCGCGGCGACGGAAATCAGACGGGCAATCAGCGTAATGACGATGACCACAGCAGCGGCAACAAAAATGTTGCCCGACACTGGAATGATGATTACCTCAAGACCGATCAGTACGAAGAGAACGGAGTTGAGGATTTCGTCCAGCAACTCCCAGAACATGTCCACATGCTGTCGCGTTTCATCGGACATGGCCAGCGCACGGCCATGATTGCCAATCACCAGCCCGACCACGACCATCGCCAGCGGACCTGAAACATGCAGTCGTGTAGCCAGGGCGTAGCCGCCAAGCACCGCGGCCAATGTGATTAGCACCTCTACCTGATAGCTGTCGATACTTCGAAGCATGACAAAGCAAAGATAGCCAAGCATGAGGCCGAACAGGATGCCGCCGCCGGCTTCCTCCAACAACAGCTTCAGTCCTTCATTCACGGTGGGTGCTTCACCGCTGGCGGCCATGGCGACCACCAGCGAAAACAGCACGACGCCGACGCCATCGTTGAACAGCGATTCGCCGGCAATCACCAGTTCAAGACGTTTCGGCGCGCCTGCCGATTTCAGGATGCCCATGACCGCAATCGGGTCGGTCGGCGAAATCAGTGTGCCAAAAATCAGGCAATAGGAAAGCGGCAATGAAGCGCCAAGCAGTGGCAGTACATACCAGAGCCCGAAGCCGACCATCAACGACGACATCAAGGTGCCCAGCACCGCCAGAATGCCCACCTGCCAGCGCACCGAGCGCAGTTCGCTGAGATCCACATGCAGCGCGCCGGCAAACAACAGCATTGAGAGCATGCCCTGCATCAGCACATCGGAAAAGTTGATGGAAGAAAGCAGCGCCTGTTCGTATTCACGGAAAATGCCGACCCCGAGCTTATCCAGCCCGATCAGCATGAAAGACAACAGCAGGGCGATACTCATGACGCCAATCGTCGTCGGCAGGCCGACGAAGCGGTGATTGAGATAGGCCATGACGGCAGTCAGAACGAGGCAGGCAACGGCAATATCAAACATGAGTCAGCAGTCCCCGATTGGCGTCCAATTGCTACAGCAACGCATCAGCCTGGCATTTCGTTTCGACTGTGCTGTGAATATGATTCTGACAGACAAAAAATTACGATGCATCGGATGGATCGTTCCCCCTGCCGAGGATGATTTGTTTCAGTCCGACATAGGGTGGCGGTTCTGCCGCAGCCTCGGGAGGTAAATGGGCTTCCAGTTCGCCAATCCTGCTGCGCAGGGTAGTACAGGTTTTTTCCAACTCTTCGATACTGCGTTTCTGTCGCGACAACTGCCATTGCCGTTTCAGCGTGGCAGGTGTTGTCAACAGGGCAATGACGCATGCCCCGATGGCCAACGCCACCAGTAAAACCATGGCGATGGAACTGTCGAAGCGCCAGAGAAGGAAGTTAACCGTCACCGGTACATTGTTCTGCATCGCGAAGACACCGCTAAGGATGGCAACCAATATGGCGGAAATGACAGTCAATTGCATGTGAGTCTCCTCTCAAAGCCATGCGGGACTTGTGCCCATACATTTATTCTCAGCAAGCGCGGCTTCCTTGGCATTGGAAGATGGAATCGACTACCGGCAGCAACAAATCTTACAGAACCATTGCAGCATCGTAACAGTTCCATCCAGACAATCCCCGCTGCTCAATTCATCACACACAGAATGCATCCTGCGGGTTGAAGATTACTTCGTCAGCACCTCAGAAAAGCCTTGGTTCGGCGCAATGATGTCGGCGCGAACGGTAGGCAGGTACTCGGCGTAATTGGCCTGGATGAATGCCACAAGTTTTTCTCTGACCAGACAGCGCAAATCCCAGCAGCGTGGCGAATCCGCTGCCGTTACCAGCATGCGCAATTGCATGGCACGCTCGTTGGAGTCGGTGACTTGCAACAACGCGACACGCCCGTCCCAGTCGCCGGCTTCGTCGCAAATGCGTTGCAGCTCGTCGCGAAGGGGTTGCAGGGGCATGCGGTAATCAACCCAGAGAAAAACCGTACCCGTGATTTGCGCACTGCTGCGCGTCCAGTTTTGAAACGGATGTTCGACAAACCATTGCAACGGCACCACCAGTCTGCGTTCGTCCCAGAGTCTGACAACCACGTAGGTGCCGGTGATTTCCTCGATCCAGCCCCACTCGTTTTCCACGATCACCACATCGTCGATCCGGATTGGTTGACTCAGGGCAATCTGTAGACCGGCGATCAGGTTGCCCAGCACTGGGCGGGCGGCAATACCCGCGACAAGACCGAGGACACCAGCGGAGGCGAGCAGGCTCATGCCGACTTGGCGCACGCTTGGGAAGCTCATCAGGACCGTGGAAAAACCGATCAGGGCCACTAAACTGATCAGCAACCTCGAAATGACGCGTGTTTGGGTAATGATACGGCGCGCTTCCAGGTTATCGGCTACGTCGATTGGATTCTGCGCAATCAGCGCTTCGCTCACGCCGCGGATGGCCTGGATACCAAGCCAGGTGATGGTGGCGATCAGCAATACCGAGCTGATGTGTCGCACCAGAGCGATATAGTGCAGGTCGGCGGGCGCGTTGACCCAGACAATTTGCAATCCGAACAGCAGCAGAAAAAACTCGAACGGCCGGCGCACTTGTCGCAGCGCCACACCGACCAAAGTATGCTGCCCCGTCACCCGCTTGATGAACACCCAACCGAAACGATAGACCAACTCCATGACCAGCAGTGCGACAGCAGCACTGAAGCCGGTCTCAAGCCACGGGTAAAGATTCCAGTCAATCAACTCGCTTGAAACCATAGGGTGTATTGTTCATTTGGCATTCAGATTCGATTCAGTCATTCTGTCGTTGTGCAATTCTGTTGATCGTCAGAGCGATTGTCTCATTTGAACCGGGACTGTCGTAAAAGTTCAGCTCGCATAGTGACCGCCGAAAGGAAGATGATGAAAATAGACTCCAACGATTACCGTGTACAGGAAGGGAAATTGGTCAATCTCAAAAAATGGCCCACGCTCGTAAAGTCCGTGTACAAATCGAAGAAGGCTTACGCCAAGATATTGCAGGAACACGTGGACGAGTTGAGCATGCTACAGCGCGTTCACTATGCCTCCGACCGCTACGCCGTGCTACTGATTTTCCAGGCCATGGACGCCGCCGGCAAGGACGGCGCAATAAGACACGTGATGTCTGGCATCAACCCGCAGGGCTGCCAGGTGTTCAGCTTTAAGCATCCAAGCGCCACCGAACTGGATCACGATTTTCTTTGGCGCACGACACAGTCGCTGCCGGAACGCGGCCGCATCGGGATATTCAATCGGTCCTATTACGAGGAAGTGTTGATCGTTCGCGTGCATCCGGAAATTCTGCTCGGTCAGCGGCTGCCGGATGGTATCGTCGACCAGAATACGATCTGGCAGGATCGATATCATTCCATCGTGAATCTTGAACACCATCTTCATCTGAACGGTACGCGGGTCATCAAGTTCTTTCTTCACCTGTCGAAGGAGGAGCAACGCAAGCGCTTTCTCGATCGCATCGATGATCCGGACAAGAACTGGAAATTTAGCGTTGCCGACATTGAAGAGAGGAAATACTGGGATAAGTACATGCAAGCTTACGAAGCATGCTTGAGCGCAACAAGTACGGAAGAGGCGCCGTGGTATGTGGTACCCGCAGATGACAAGGAGAACGCCCGCCTGATCGTTTCCCGAATCGTTCTGGATACCTTCAACACACTCAAAATGCACTATCCGGAAACCGACGCAAACCGCAAGAAGGAATTATTGTCGATTCGCAACGAATTGATCAAGGAATCTAAGTAACCAATGATCATCACTAAGGCATGTGGTCTTAGGGCACCGGTTTGCTTGCCGGTGAGGCCGCAGCGACCGATGACATCTACCAGAGAAAAGTAATCAAACGCCCCAAGTGACTGGAGCATTAGCCTGCAGCGAGCGCTCCAGTAGTTCAAGAATTGGCGCTGCACGCTGGTAGAGCAAAACCGGGTTGTCTGTTTCTGCTTTCCTAGGGTAGTAGCGTGAAAGGCGCTCAACGAGTTCTGATCTGGTCATCCGGGTATTTTCTCAGAATGTGTCGGCTGCATTGCCATTCTTGATGGCTGCAGCGAGTTCGTTGCACAGGGCTTCGATCAACCTGCGGGCATGTTCGAGATCGAGGCCGGATTGTTGTGCCAGTTGCAAGAGGGACCGTTTCAGTTATCTTGTTCATCATGTAAGTCCGTTCATTTACTATGAACTCAGAACAATTATGAACAAAAGGTAGTGAATGTTCCAAGGGCCTTAAATGTTCACCTGACATGACATATTCAGACAGGCTGGGGCTGTTTTGAAAGGCTTGATTTGTAGTCATATCGGGACTACGGTATGCATTCAGGAACCAATCTATGGAGATTGCCATGAGTACCGCTGATACCTACGTCCGTGCCCGCATCGATACCGCAACCAAGGAGCGGGCTTCCGATGCGCTGGAAGCGATGGGCTTGTCCATCTCCGATGCCATTCGGCTGTTGATGATGCGCATCGCCGATGAGCAGCGCCTACCTTTCGAGGTGAAAGTACCAAATGCCGCAACACGAAAGGCTATTGCCGAGCTTCAGGCTGGCAAGGGTAAGCGCTTTGCCAGTGTTGACGCCCTGATGGCCGATTTGCATGAAAACGATTGAACGTCCATCGGCTTTCAGGCGCGACTACAAGCGCGAAGCCAAAGGTCAACACCGGGCGACGCTTGATGAATGTCTGGTGCCTGTTTTGCAGGCGCTGGCAACTGACCGGCCACTGGACGCCCGATATCGCGATAATGACTTGAGTGGATGGGCAGGCTATCGTGAATGCCACGTCAACCCCGACTTGCTGCTGATCTACCGCAAGTCTGATGCTGAAACCTTAGAGCTAGCCAGGCTTGGCTCCGATAGCGAGTTTTTCAGTTGATGTGGTGGTGCCACTACCTTCGAGCATCAACTTCTTGAATCCACGCTATCCAGACTTGTGTCTGGTAGCGAGCTGATAAAACTATTCAACTGGCTAGATTCTGGCGGATACGGCTCCCTCTCCGCAAAAAATAGCCATATGACTACTATTTTTGATCTTTGCCTTGGTTTGTGATAAAAGATAGCCATATGGCTATTTAAGGAGCTTGATATGGCGACGATGATCCCTGTTGATTCGCTCGACACCATCGGCAAGATCATTAGAAAGACCCGAAAGCAGCAGGGGTTGCGTCAGGATGCCGTGGCGCGGTTTTCCCATACATTCGTCGGCGAGGTTGAGAAGGGAAAACCAACAGCACAGATCGGTAAACTGCTCGAACTGCTGCAGGAATTGGGAATTCGTGTACATCTTGAACTGCCGTCCGGGATTGAGCCGAATACCGTCAAGAAAGCGACGACACGATGAGTGAACGTCGCCTCATTGCCACGATCAATCGGGTGGCGGTCGGCACCCTGTGTGACGAAGGCGGCATCTGGTCTTTCGAATACGATCCCGCCTGGGCAAAATCCAAGGACAGTTTTGA
Source organism: Rugosibacter sp. (assembly GCA_004322535.1). Classification (GTDB taxonomy): domain Bacteria; phylum Pseudomonadota; class Gammaproteobacteria; order Burkholderiales; family Rhodocyclaceae; genus Rugosibacter. The sequence continues at coordinate 8,722 of SCUZ01000083.1, read as the reverse complement.
CCTCGCGCCAAATCTGCCGCGATCCGCCGAAAAAACGCTCGACGGCGCTTCGGATCGTCCGGTCCAGTGGTTCTTCGACAACCTGCTGCCAGAGGAGACGACACGGGATCTTCTGGCCCAGGATGCCAACATCCCTTCCGCCGACGCCTTCGGGCTGCTTGCTTACTATGGCCGCGAATCTGCCGGCGCCATCACACTGCTCGCGCCAGGCGAGGCATCGCCGGATTCGGGCTATCAGCTTCTGTCTGATGAAGAGTTGCATGCGCGAATTGCGCAATTGCCGCATAAAGGGCTGGCGGCCGGTGCGCCCAAGCGTATGTCGCTGGCCGGCGCCCAGCACAAGATCGCCATTTGTGTCAGGGAAGGGCAGCTCTATCACCCGGTGGGAGATACGCCATCCACACATATTCTGAAGCCCGAGCATCAAGACACCGATCTCTATCCACACTCCGTGGCCAATGAGTTTTTTGTTATGCGGCTGGCGCTGGCGATGGGCTTGTCTGTGCCCGAGGTTGAGATACGTTATGTACCTGATCCGGTCTATTTGATCGAACGCTTCGACCGCAAAGCGATTGGCAGCGAATCCATGCGGCTTCACGTCATCGATGCCTGCCAGTTGCTCGGTTTGGATCGGACTTTCAAGTACCAGCAGGCCGGCGCTGAAACCCTCGTGAGATGCATTGCGATGTGTCAGAACCGGGCACTTGTGCGGCAGAATCTTCTCAGTTGGGCGTTGTTCAACCTGTTGGTGGGCAATGGAGATGCTCACCTCAAGAATCTTTCCTTCCTGGTGAAAGCGACAGGGATTGAGCTGGCACCTTTCTACGACTTGGTCTCGACCGAGTCTTATCGTGCCGAGATCGGCAATACACCGCGCTGGCCCATGACGCCACTGACGATGCAAATTGGCGAGGCCACCACATTCGATGCGGTGAACCGTCAGAACTATATTGCTTTCGCCGAAAATATTGGCGCTTCGAAGCGAACGGCAAATCGTTTGATGGACGAGTTCACCGATAAGATCGAGAAGGCAGCTGACGTTGTTTATACGGCCTTCGAGCAAATGCCAATCATCAATGAAGCTGTCCGTGCCGGGGAGCTTAGGACGTTACGGACAATTCGCTATGCCGTTATCCGTGACATGGCTGCGCGACTCAAAGCTACGTGAATAAAGATAGAAGATGTCGCAAATCAAATGTAGGCCACGACAACATTCAGTATTGGGGAGGCTACCCTTTTATTGTTCCTCAAACGTGGCGCGAGTGTAGTCCGGGATATTCCAGTCCTTTGCCAGTTGCTCCCATATCTTCCCGCCGCCCTCGAAGTAGCAATGGACTTCCTTCTCTGGTTGGTAGTCCATCGCCAGCACCGCCATGCAGTCCCGGAAAATTTTACGGTCGAGGCCGCGAAAATCCGTCAGATCAACTTTGAACCGGTCGCCGTTGTATAAGCCAAGCAGGAAGCCAGCGACATAGCGGCATTGGCCACTATTACCTCGGGCGACGGCGAGCAAACGCTTGAGTGCTTCCACTCCAGCCGCGCGGATCGCGGGGAGTTGACGGAGTGCTTCAGTTCGCTCCCGATCCATTTCAGCGAAAGCGGCTTTGGCTTCTGCTGATAATTTGTCACTCATGCGAAGCAGCGTACCTAGTTTGCGTTCCATGCTGACTTCCTTTCCTGTCACTTCAATGTGTTCACGCCCTGTCCTGCGGAGTAATGAAGCCGATGGGCCGTTTCTTGGGTGCCGGAGGTAGCGCCACGAGCTGGCGGATGGCATCCAGGATGCCAGCGATGGCCTGTCCTGGGTGATGAGCTTGCGCTCCATGCGGGCTTCCAGTTGGTCTAGATGTTTCGTCAATTCCTTGTGGCCAGTGAGCAGCTCGCGTAACGGCACAAAGGCGCGCACTATGTAGATTGATACCTCGACTGCGCGGGGCGAATTTAGCACCGTAGCGGCCATGATAGGGGAAGGCAAAAGGCAGGTACTTGCGGTGTTGACCGTGCCCGGTCTTTAAGGTCGCAAATTGCGACCTTATTCCATCGCAGCGCTGTTCTCTCAAGCACATTATCAATTGGTGGGACTACGCTTAAAACTTGTCTGATTTATGTGTCCACGACAACCTGCACGCCGACCTGGGTAGCTACCTGTTGGGCGATTGGGGTGTACAGATCCACATCAGTCTGAGGCGTGCGGATTGAGACGACGAGGCTATATCGGGCGGGCAAGTCATAGCGTTCTTGCGCCTGACGTGTGCGCCACCAGCCTTTGGCTGGGTAGACAGCGATATAGCCACGACTGGCCAACTCAGCAGCCGTACCTCGCCAGATATCTTGATGAAGTGAGCCACGATGCCGCTTCAGGTCACCGAGAACCCAATTTGGGTCTTTGGGATCGATGGGGTCGTCGTCATCTTCGCGTTCGACTGCTGCATTGATTCGCGCGACAAAGTCCTCGGTCGTTGCGTCTAATGGCCGCTGAACGTCAAAGCGAAGCCTGTGTGATGGGTAGTGAAACTTGGAGGACGTGCCACGCGCCGAAGGGTTTGGTTCAATGAAATAGGATAGCGTGATCCACAGTTCTACTTTGGTATCAGGCGGCAATGCTTGAAGCTGTTCTCTCGGCCAAGGTAGTGAATGCAGATTCATGTCGCGGCTCACAATACCTTTGCCTTTGACCTTTTTGTATGGGTGCACTACATCCTCGACAACTAAGGTCAGCGAGTTGCCGGCGCTCCACATCGCTCGGTCGAGGTTCGGTGCACCCCAGCCACAATGCCGAATTAGATGAACATAGTCCGACTTGGTTGGGGTCTTGTGGGTTGGCAAATAGGCATCGCGCATAGCATCCGTCCACTCCGCAGAGTGAACGATGAGCGCACGAATGGTCTCGGGCCGTAGTGCCGGGTAAGCAGCCATAAGTTGAGCTGCCATGCGGGCACACAAGGCCGATGCCGCACTGGTCGCGTTGGTGGTGGTGAATAGGCGCTCAATCGGTAGGTTGTTTGTCGTCAACAGATGCAGGCTCGAAATTCCCGCCGAACCGTCGTCGCTCTTGCCAACATTACCGCCTTCAAAGACTACGTCAGGTTTTAGTGGCCAAGCTTGATTCCAATCGCCTGAGGTTGTGGTGTAAGGACTCAAACCACCAGCAGGTGCAATAGGCTGGAAATGTTGAGCGTCGTCCTCCGTGATGAGAACCTTGTTGGTATAGGCGCCAACCGTGAGAGCGTTCCATGCCTGTCCAGGATCGTGTATACGGTTTGTAGTTAAACTAGCCGGATAGGTATTCCATGCCAATTCGTTGTTAGTGTTGCCCGCAGAGAGAACAAATAAACGCGGGAACTGTCCATCGCCGTTGTAGTCGGCGGCAAGCGTGTCAACCGTAGCTGACCATGCGGAAGGCCTGCCACGATCACGGTCATCATCTGAAGTCACTGCCGATGTGAAAACACGAGGCCGGGTTGGAGCCGCTATCTCTGGACGGCTGACTGCCTCTACAAAAAGATAGCCGTGGTGTTTCGCATCTCCTTGGTTCGCTCCATGTTCGGGTGTGAGCTTTACGGATTCCAAGCGATGCGCCAACAATACTGGATCGTTGGAAGCGAGCGTGTCGGTCAGGTCTCCAAAGGCTGCGAGTCCAGCAAGACCTGACCCGTGGTTGGCGGTATCATCGGTGCCCCAAGCGGGATTTACCGTGTGCAGGTCGTCGCTGGCGATGAGCGGCGCAAGCAATGGATGTCCCCGGTTAACGCCCGAGTCAAGCAGACAGACCCGAGGGGTCGTTTCTGCGTCAGGTGGCAGCGTAAGTCTTGCCAGTGTTTCATCAACCCACTCTTGTTGCTCGGGTGGCGTCATGCCATCAAAGAATTCGGCGGTATCCTTTGCCCTGCGCAACTCGGCTACACAGTTCAACGTCATTACAGACTGCGCGAGCTGTTGCTGCGACCCGAACATAAGCACCACGGTGCGCTCAGGGAAGTTGATCTGGTGCTCGCTGACTTGACATTCGGCCAAACCAACCAACTTTCGGAAATCCTCGACCACATCATTCCGACGCCCCCGCATCGGCAACCAAACCTCCCACCAGAACTGCTCAGCCATATCCTGAGGGAGCAGCGCGGGTTCATCGGTCCAAAGAGCACGAAGTTCCGCGCTACGAATAGACGCTATGGCGTTGAGCAGCGTACCGTGGTCGATCAACCCACCCTTTTTGTTCGTCTTTGCTGCCAGGTATTCGGTCACGTACTTCTCGAAGTGTTCGAGCTTCCCATCTGGCACAAAGACGTTGGCAACTGTGCTATTGCCATCAGCTCTAACGCTTAGAACTTCGATCTGCCTGCTTTGGTCGCTGCCACGTTCATCCCCCAGGCTTTCAAAGGCAAGTGCGACATCTGGCAGACCGACAAATTGAATCTGCAAGCCGAGGCCGCTTTGGAGACCATTCTCTGTTTGAATACCGACAGCCTGCTCGGCAATAGGCTTGAGTGCGAGCAGTTGTGCTTGAAGCGCGGCGCCGTGCTGAGCACGATTTGGCTTGGGGATTTCAACTGCTCCTCCGCCACCGGCCGAAGGGGCGGTGAATGGCTGAGCCTTGGAGGTATTGGTTAATACAAGATGCGGGCGCCTATCTTGTGCTTGATCCGACATCGTTTGACGTGTGCTTGTTATTCTGGGCCTGCTTTGTACTGATGAGGCGGCGCTCCTCTAGCGCATGCCCAAGCACAGACCGTTGCGCTTTAGATTGGTCATGCATGATCGCGTCCTTGATAGATTCGTCCACAGCGCGGCAAATCTCAGCGTAGCTCAAACCTTCCACCTGCTCTAGCAGGCCGTCCTTCTTGAAAGGCTTGGGGGCAAACGACCCCAAGCGCGAGCGGATCAGATCAAGCGCCTGTGCGGATGTAGGCAAGCGATACTCCACCACATCATCAAAACGGCGGAACAACGCGTAGTCGAGAACTTCGGGGTGGTTGGTTGCAGCGATGATCAGACTGTTGGACTGGTCATGCTCGATCATCTGCAGGAAGCTGTTCAGCACACGGCGAATCTCGCCCACATCATTGCCCATTCCCCGCTGCGATCCAATTGCATCGAACTCGTCGAAAAAGTAGACGCCGCGCAGGTCAGCGATGGCATCGAACACCTGACGCAGCTTGGCTGCCGTCTCACCCATGAACTTGGTAATTAGCGAATCGAGTCGCACAAGGAACAGCGGGATGCCCAACTCGCCTGCTAAGGCGGACGCGGTCATCGTCTTGCCGGTTCCCGGTGGGCCAACTAACAACAGCTTTCGACGTGGGGAGAGCCCATGCTCTTTGATGCGCGCCAATAATCGCTGCTCTTTTATGATGCGCTTCAATTGATTGGCGGCCCGATCATCCAACACCATGTCTGCGAGCCGACTGGCAGGGTAGGTTACCGTGAGAAGGTTCGCAAGCTCACCCCGCGGTTTGGATGCACTGCCGATAGGTACCAACTTTCCGGTGGCATCTTTTCCGAGCCGTACCTTTGCGGCGTCAATGATGTCCCGCAACTCTTCCGCCAGTTTGCCATGGCCAAGCTTAGCCTCGTGTGCCGCCATCTGCATCGCAACAGAATAGAAATGACCATCGTCGCGACTGATGTGCGATTTGATAAGTGCCTTGAGTTGTTCCGAGCTAGCCACGATGTGAATCAATCCCGATATCTGATACTTAATGTATCAAGTTCATTTTATAGCCTCTATTGTGAATGATGTAAGGTGCGGACTCCATCACTTTGGTGGGCTATATTGTTGCCTCAGGTGATTCTGGCATTCTGGAAATATCACTCTTTGAATGCCAAGACGCAAAAGAATTATGCATAGAAGCGCAAACTGAGTGCGCGACTTTTACGCGACTCTGTTATAAACTGTTGTCAATCGTTCGGCTTGAAGCGTAGCGAGCGCCGCCATAACCAACTGATTAATATACAGCTCTGGTTTGCTCCCCAGCATGGGGTGCAAGGGGTCGAAGGTTCGAATCCTTTCGCCCCGACCAGTATATCAAGGGTTTCAGTCAAATGGCTGGAACCCTTTTTTACTTGTGTGTAGTCAAATCGTAGCTACTACTCCCCACCCACCACGCGCAATCGCGATCCGCGTTCGACATACTCGACCAAGTGTTCGCTGGAGAGATGCGCATATTTCTGCACCATCTCCGACGACTCCAACCGCCCAACTGTTGCAGGGCATACAACGGCGTACCGGCTTGCATATGCCAACTCGCCCATGTGTGCCGCAAGTCATGCCACCGAAAATCCTCGATACCGGCAGCCTTGAGACCCTTCGCCCACGCCTTCGTATTCACCTGCGTGACTGGCTTACCCAAATATGTAAAAACATACTCAAGATTCTTGCCAATCTGTTCCCGTATTACTTCGACAGCCTCCGCCGATAACGGGACCGGTATCGGCTTGCGCGCCTTGGCTTGATCTGCATGAATTCATGCGCACTTCCACACCAAATCCGCCTGTGACCAGCGCAGACCCGTGGCATTCGCACGCCGCAGACATGTTTCCAAACTAAACCGCGTCATCGCCGCAAGATGCACCGGCAAAGCAGCAATCAACCGCTGCGCTTCCTCTCGGGTCAGTCATCGAATCCGCCGGCGTGGTTCTGGCAACCACCGAAACTTTGGTGTTTTATCAAGCCATTCCCACTCGGTTACTGCACGGCGAAGAATGGCACGAACTACCTGCATGGTGCGATTAACCTAGGCACTGGAAACATCCCCGGCCAAACGCGCCGCAATGATCTTGTCAATCAGCGCCCGATTGATATCCGGTAGCAACACATTACCCAAATACTGATCAAGCCACTTCAGATAGACCAAATCCTGCCAATGATTGGTCTTGTACTGACTTTCCGAAATCCACCGTACAACTGCTTCCTGCCAACTGTAGCAAGGCTTTACGCCAAGCCGCCTTTCATCCCAAAGCTGCGCCTTCAGCTTGTCGTGATACTCGTAGGCTTTCCTTTTATCGGAAGTCTCAGTGCTTCGTGTGCTACCTGACAAGGTCATGCCGAATGCTGACTGGGCAGTGTGAGTCGAAGACCGATTAATCGAAGTAGAACATATGTTTTGGAGTTGCTGTTGGTTGCAGTGGGTATCAAGGCGTTGCACCGCGCTATCGAGGAAAATTGTTGCACGCTAGAGTAGGCTTTATGCATATGAACTACTTATGCTAGCATTGTCTTTTGGCCTGAAAAGCGGGCTTGAAGCACTGAAAGGAACATCGTAATGAATCGTTTTTCGATTTTTGCTTTATGCCTGCTGCTAACTCCAGCGGCTTGGGCGGCAGGCTATGGCCCATTGGTTATTGAGCGTAGCAGCATCCGCTTTGTATCCAAACAGATGGGCGTATCTGTCGAAGGCGGTTTTCGTCGATTCACTGGGCAACTTGACTTTGACCCGGCGCATCCAGAGACGGCGCGAGCGCGCATTGATGTCGAGCTGGCTAGTGTCGATGCAGGGTCTACTGAGGCCAATGATGAAGTTGTTGGCAAGGACTGGTTTTTTGTGCGCCAGTTTCCGGCGGCTCGTTTCGACATGCGTCGCGTAAAAGCCTTAGGTAACGGTCTGTTCGAAGTGCAGGGTATGCTAACGATCAAGAATGTGACGCAGGAGATGGTAACCAAGGCGAGCTTTCATCAAGCAGCTGGTCTAGGGTTTTTCACAGGAAACTTTATTATCAAACGACTCGCTTTTGGTATTGGCGAGGGCGCATGGGGAGACTCGAGTGTTGTTGCGGATGAAGTTAAGGTTATCTTTGTTTTGGTGGCCAAACCGTTGGCCAGCCAAAAGTAATACAAGTAATACTTATCTCCGAGTCATCGCGAATAGAAGAGAGCGGCGCATTTGATGCCACATTGCTGACATCAAATGCGGATAAAACGACGGTCAATGGATGTTACCCCGGTTGAGTCGCCGTATCATCAGAGCCGATTTTTTGCAATTTCGCGTGTGCATTAAGCAGGTATGAAAAACCAGCTAGGCTCGACTCAAGCTGCCGGGCCACCTTGTTTTATCCAGTCGGCAAGATCCCAATATTCACGCCATTGGGTAATCTTTCCTTCAGCGTCAAGTTCAAACACGCCGTTGACGGGAAGATCGAGTTTGCCTCCGTTTTTAAACCGAAAATAGTCAACGCGCTCGGTAAAAACAACCGCGCCGTTTGCGGCAATGTTGCGGATATCGAAGGTGATGCTGTCGAGCATGGACCAAAAGGGCGCAAGAAAATCCCCAATGGCTTGATGTCCCTTGAGCGGCGCCCACGGCATGTTGTGGTAGATGGCATCTTCAGTGAAATAGGGGAGTAGTGCCTGGTTAGAGCATTTTCTCCAGTCAGCGCAAAAGTTGCGGACTATGTCGATATTGCGTTGTTCAAGGGTGCTTTGCATGGTGAGATATCCTCGTTTTTGAAATGAGCAGCATATTTTAGTGCGTACTAGGGTTTGATCAAGACTTTCATTGCGCCATCGGTTTTGTGAAAGAACGTAGCAAAAGCTTGATCGACATCCGACAGTGAAAACGTATGCGAGAAGTATTCTTCGGGTTTGACAACACCACGCTCCATCATACGCAGGGCTTCCCACATATAGGGCTGCACGTTGGCAAAACCATTCATGTGCAGCGTGATATTACGCAAGAATATATCGGCGAGATTCAGATTGAATTTGTCATCGCAGAATACGCCAAGAGCC
>SCUZ01000082.1 GCA_004322535.1 Rugosibacter sp. | reverse complement strand
AATAAAAAAGGAGTTAAGCCATTCACTTAACTCCTTGATTTATTGGTAGGCGCGATTGGACTCGAACCAACGACCCCCACCATGTCAAGGTGGTGCTCTAACCAGCTGAGCTACGCGCCTACTTAAGAACGGTGAATTCTACCTGAAACGAGCATGGCGTCAAACTGTTTTAGCAAGTAAGATTAAACAAAAGTCATGCCTAACTTTTTACAATACAGATAAGCATGCTCTAGCAAAAGGCTACCTTGCATAAGCTCTGCGCTGGATAGCCCTGCGCCCTAATACGGGTTTACAGATCACGGGATGAACGTTATAGTCAGTCAATGAATAGAACACCCTCCAAGCAAACAGGTACTTTTTTATTGTTCAGCCTGTTGCTTTCGTCAATTGCACAGGCCAACGAACCCATCGTCATTCCGCCACCACTGCGGGTGTCATTCATTGATCGCGCAACAGCAACCGCTCAAGACGTCATTGATAAGGCTGTAGATCTGCTCGGTATCCCTTACCGTTTTGGTGGGACGACACCTGAATCCGGATTTGACTGCTCTGGCTTTGTGCGTCACGTATTCCGTATAGGGTTTGGCTTGATTCTTCCACGTAGCGCTCTTGAGCAGAGCAAAACTGGACAAGCTGTTCCATCTACCGAGCTCAAACCTGGCGATCTGGTTTTCTTTAACACCATGCGTCGCGCGTTTTCGCATGTCGGCATTTATCTTGGCAACGATCAGTTTGTGCATGCCCCACGCACCGGCGAACGGGTTCGTGTCGATAGCATGAGCGACAACTACTGGATACAGCGATTCAATGGTGCCCGACGCGTCAATCCTGAGTAATTGATCGGCAGTTCAACCGCCCCCTCTTTTACAACGCCAACTGTAATTTCAACTCACGACCTTGAGGAATGATCATGACCAACCCAGAAATTGCTGCAAAATCACCTTTCGCTGTTGCTGTTGAAGCTGGCAAGGATTACTACTGGTGCTCCTGCGGCAAATCCAAAGGTCAGCCTTTCTGTGATGGCAGCCATAAAGGATCGTCGTTTTCGCCATTGAAATATACTGCCGGCGAAAGCACGACAGTCTACTTTTGCGGTTGCAAACACAGCAAAAATGGTGCGCTCTGCGACGGCTCACATAAGTCGCTGTAACCTGAAAATCTCTCCAGGAAATTTAATTCGAACCACTTTTTCACGCGCTGCGGCCGATGATTCTATGGCTGTCGATTGAACTTGATTTCCCACCGGTTAGCTCGGCCCTCACTGAGCCAACCGGCCCCAATGGCCTTCTCGCTGCGGGTGGTGATCTTTCGCCGCCACGCTTACTTGCGGCTTATACGCAAGGAATTTTCCCTTGGTATTCACCGGGTGAACCGATCCTGTGGTGGAGCCCTGACCCACGCATGGTGCTCTTTCCGGAGGAGGTCAAACTATCACGCTCTCTAGCCAAAACACTCCGTAACGCAGCCTACAACATCCGCTTTGATACCGCCTTTTCTGCCACGATATCCGCTTGTGCGCGGAAACCACGATCTGGACAGAGTGGAACCTGGATCAGCCCTGAAATGATCACGGCTTACGAAAAACTGCATCAGCTTGGCTATGCCCATAGCGTAGAAACATGGGTCGATGGTGAGTTGGTTGGCGGGCTCTACGGCATCGCAATCGGACGGGTTTTTTACGGCGAATCGATGTTCAGCCAAGTGCGTGATGCATCAAAAATTGCGTTCGCTCATTTGTGCGCTTACCTCAAACAGCAAGAATTCGGCATAATTGATTGCCAAATGGAAACCACTCACCTCACCTCTCTCGGTGCTCGCCTAATTGCCCGTAGCGACTTTGTTGCTAAGCTGGCGACATTGACCCAACCAGGCCCGGCCCCAGGCCCGTGGCCTGCCATGGCTATCGACGGTTATTTCAAGGGGGCGCGATGACACACCTACGCGATTTACCTGCCTTCCCTTTATTGCAGTTCTATACCACCACACCCTATAGCTGCTCTTACCTGCCGAATCGTTCTGCTCGCTCACAAGTTGCCACACCGATCAATCTTATCGACAACAGAACCTATAGCGATCTCGTGCGGGCTGGCTTTCGGCGAAGCGGCATGTTTACCTATCGCCCCCGATGTGATCTATGCACGGCTTGTCAGCCGATTCGCTTGGATGTCACACAATTTACGTCCAACCGCAGTCAGCGCCGTGCATTCGCTCAACATTCGGAGCTCACTGCGCAGGATTGCGAACTCACCTTTCGCGAAGATCATTACCAGCTTTACCAGTGTTATCAAAATGCCCGCCATGCGGGTGGGGGCATGGATCAGGATAGTCGTGAGCAATATGCGCAGTTCCTGCTGCAAACGCATGTTGACAGCCGCCTGATTGAATTCCGTGAAGGCGATGTATTACGCATCGTTAGCATCATCGACGTCCTCGATGATGGCTTATCGGCTGTCTATACTTTTTATGATTGCGATATTCCCCGCACCAGCTTTGGAACCTTTGCCATTCTCTGGCAGATCGCCGAATGCCAACGGTTAGGGCTGCCTTGGCTGTATTTGGGTTACTGGATCCGCGATAGTAAAAAAATGGCTTACAAAGAAAAATTCCGCCCCTTGACTGTCCTGCGCGAGGGCGAGTGGCAAGCCTTTGTACCGCAGCAGGAATCTGGCACTGACTAATCCCTGAAGATTTACGCTTGCGTTAACAGGTTGGCCTATTCAGTTTCTGCTCGCTGCTCGCGTTGCCAATAGGCGCGAATAACTAGCCAAAGAACCGTCACGCCACCCAACAAAACTAGCAGTATCGGCCATGGGGCAGGCTGATTCCATTCGGCACGTTTTATTGTCCGTAAGCCAGCATCCACACGCTGATATTTCAAGGTATTGTTGCCCACCTTGCCTGGCTTTCGATTTGTCAGCCAGACATGCTGCAAACTGTAATCCTTCGGATGAAATCCCCAGATCCACGGCGTATCTTTACGCAGTTGTTCCACCATCTGATCAATCAACATCTGGCGTTGTGGACTATTTTCCATTGTCTGCATCTGCGCGAATAAAGCATCATAGGCAGGATTGTTGTAATTGGCGGCATTCGATCCATCATGCAGTACCGCCGACTGCTGACCGGACAGTAAAAAAAGGAAGTTTTCCGGATCGGGATAATCCGCATTCCAGCCAAAATAAAAAATCTGCGCAGCACCCTTGCGTATTTTTTCCTGAAACCGGTTGTAATCCGTATTTCGCACCACTAACTGCACATTGATTTGGCTGAGCTGTTTGTTCAACCAATCCATCCGCGCTTTTGAGCCAACCCCTGTAGCCGTTGTATCAAGGTAGATCACCAGAGGTTCACCGGTAGAGGCATCCCGCCCGTTCGGCCAACCCGCTTCAGCCAGCAATCGCTTCACCTCAGCAATGGATTTACGTCGCGCCTGGCCATTAACCCAGTCGTACATAGTGCGATTGATTCCCTCAGCGCCTTCGCGATAGCCGAAGATACCTGGCGGTATCGGTCCTTGTGCCGCAACGCCACGACCGTTTTGAAAAATCGAGATGAATTCCTCTTGATCGATGGCAATCGAAATCGCCTGCCTCAGTTTGCGTGCACGTTCAGCCGTTGCTGGGTTACTACCACCGACGAGCGGATCAAGCCAGTTAAATCCCATATAAAACGTTGACGTGGCAACGGACGTTGATAAGGTAATGCCTTGAGCCTGCATGGCATCGGTGAGTGTTGCTTCGCCACCACCCGTGACTTGCACAGCCTGGTCAAAAGAATCAGAAGATATGCCCGATGCATCGTAATAGCCTTGCAAGAACTTGTTCCAATACGGAATCTGCTCTTTTTCGCGGGTGAAAACAATCTGATCGATAAAAGGTAAGTGCTTGCCGCAATCCTTTAGCAGCCCAGCCTTCTTATCTTCCGGCTCGCCCTCACAGGGATAGTGCTCTTCGTGAAAATTAGGATTTCTCTGCAACACCATGCGCGCATTCGGATCGTTTTCCGTCAGCATGTAAGGACCTGTGCCTATGGGATACCAGTCCAGTGTCAGATTTTTTTCTTGCATGCCTGGCTGGCTATAAAACTTGTCCGCCTCCCAGGGCATAGGCGAAAAAAACGGCATCGCCAGCCAGTAAAGAAACTGCGGGTACTTGCCCTTGATCCGAATTCGGTAATGGTATTTGTCGATCACTTCAGCCCCGGCAAGGGGATATTTGCGCAAGTCCAGCCAGTCATCACGCCGTCTCACCAGCGCCGACTTTTGCAGACTCTTGGCAAAGTCACTTAGCCCGACGACATAACTGCTCATCAACCCCAAAATAGGCGAATGCAGATGCGGATGTCCCAGCCGCTTTATGCCATAAACGTAATCTTCAGCGACCAGCTCTCGTGTATCTTGCGCAGCGAAATCAGCCATCGTCGTGATGTGAGAAAGCTGTTCAGTAGATAAATCGTGATACAGATAACCTGCGGCGGGATTGCGCGCAAAGGCCGCATGCGGTTGATAGCGAATACCTCGCTTGATGGCAATAACGTAATCCGTAAAAGCAATCTGCGCTGCCGGGCTGTTTGCGGGTAACTCTTTTCCCTGAGCATCAAGATAGCGTGGCTGCGGGACGGCCTCAGCCGTTGCCAAAACCAACGTATACGGGCGCTTGAGGTAATGATATTGTAGCGGCGGTTCGTAAATCTGGGCGGTAAAAGTAATTTCGTCTTCGCTATACGACTGCACCGGGTCAAGATGTTTTGGGCGATCAGTAAACGCGGTGTATAAGATGTTTTTTCCACGCTCCACCGCAGGATACGGGTTGTTCCACGCCTCCCCACAACCTGTCAGAAATAAGGCAAGTAAAGTAAAAAGCACTGCGCGAAATGATCTCGACATAGTGGCTAGTTTATCCGATCCGCTATAATCCAAAAGACTGATTCAACCGAATTCACTAGAGGAAAAACAATGGGATTTCTTGCCGGTAAACGCATTCTGATCACAGGTTTGATCTCCAACCGATCCATTGCCTATGGCATTGCCAAAGCCTGTCACCGCGAGGGTGCGAGCCTGGCATTCACTTATCAAAACGAACGCTTTGCCGATCGAATCACCAAGTTTGCTGAAGAATTTGGCTCGCAGGCGGTGTTTCCCTGTGATGTTGCTGAAGACGCGCAGATAGAAAAGCTTTTTGTCGACATCGCCAAACACTGGGAAGGCCTTGACGGCTTGGTACATTCCATCGCCTACGCCCCGGCCGAAGCGATCGAGGGCGATTTTCTCGATGGCATCACGCGTGACGCCTTTCGCATTGCCCACGATGTTTCTTCCTACAGCTATGCAGCACTTGCCAAAGCCGCTCGTCCCCTGTTACTCAAGGGTAACAATGCCTCGCTCCTGACGATGACTTACCTTGGTGCCGAACGCACCATGCCCAACTACAACACCATGGGGCTGGCCAAGGCCAGCCTCGAAGCAGCAACGCGCTACCTCGCCTTTTGCCTTGGGCCACAAGGCATTCGCGCCAATGCAATTTCTGCCGGCCCCATCAAAACCCTGGCCGCCTCCGGTATTGGCAACTTTGGCAAATTGCTGGCCTATAACGCGCACCACGCTCCCCTGCGGCGCAATATCACGATCGAAGAAGTAGGCAATGCCGCAGCCTTCATGCTCTCTGATTTAGCCAGTGGCATCACCGGTGAAATCATGTTTGTCGATGGCGGTTTAAACACCACTGCGCTGGGCAATACCGACCCCTTACCCGGTTAATCATCCCTATTCCCTGATTCCTGGTTTTCACCTCCGCATGAAGAGTCTCTTTCACACTATTGCCTTGATCGGCAAATATAAAAGCCCGGAAATTTCAGAATCTCTGGTAACGCTGGCGGCGTTTCTTCGTGGCCACAATCTTGAAGTTTTGATCGAAGAAGGCACTGCCGCAGCCATGGAACCGCATCATTACACCGTCGCCAATTATGAAACCATTGGTCAGCGTGCCGACCTGGCGATCATTCTTGGTGGGGATGGTACGCTCCTTAATGCGGCCCGTTGTCTGGCCAAGTTTGATGTGCCTCTCGTCGGCGTAAACCAGGGTCGGCTGGGCTTTATGACCGATATTTCGCGCGAATCGATGATAGACAGCGTGGCGACATTGCTGGCCGGGAAATTTTCACGCGAACAACGTTTTTTGCTGGATGCTGAAGTATTGCGCAATGGCAAGCGTGCCTGCCATGCCTTAACGCTGAATGATGTGGTCATTAACAAGGGGGAGGCTGGCCGCCTGATCGAGTTGGAAGTTAAAGTAGATGACGAGCTGATTCACATCCTGCGTGCCGATGGCTTGATTATTTCCACACCTACCGGCTCTACCGCTTACGCTTTATCCGCCAATGGACCCATCCTGCACCCCTCGGTTGCAGGGATTGCCATTGTGCCGCTCTGCCCGCATGCGCTATCCAACCGCCCCATCACCGTCAGCGATCACAGCACGATTAGCGTGATGCTACTGCCACCGCATGAGGCGCGAATACACTTTGACGGCCAGACGCGATTTGATGCGCACAGCGGTGATGTTGTGCGCATCCAGCGCTCCCCTTACGCCATTACCTTGCTGCATCCTCCTGGCTACAGTTATTTCGCGATGTTGCGCGAAAAACTGCATTGGAGTGCCACGCCGCGCAATTAGCGCACTATCCACACTATTCGCATTTTCCATCCCATTCCATTATGTTGCAGCGCCTGATCATTCGCGACTTTGTTATCGTCGACCAGCTGGAATTGGAATTCGGCCACGGGTTTGGCGCACTCACGGGTGAAACAGGCGCGGGCAAATCCATTCTCATTGATGCCTTATCCCTTGCCTTGGGCGAACGTGCCGATGCCTCCATCATTCGCGCAGGGGCCGAGCGTGCCGAAATCACCGCTGAATTCGATGTAGCCGCAGACAGTGCTCTGGCACGCTGGCTGCAAACCAATGACTTTGATGCCACCACCTGTCTGCTGCGTCGTATCGTTGATCAGAGCGGCCGTTCACGCGCCTACATTAACGGCACTGCTGCGCCGCTGGGGCAATTGCGTGAAATGGCGACCTTCCTGGCAGATATCCATGGCCAAAATGCGCATCACTCCCTGCTCAACACCGACGCCCAGCGCGCCCTGCTCGATGCTCATGCGGACGCCCACGAACTATTACGTGAAGTAGCCACTGCCTACAGCGCTTGGCGACAAGCCCGTGAAGCCAGGAAAATCGCCATGACAGACAGCGAAGCAGCTGCACGCGAGCGTGAATTACTCGAATGGCAAGTCAAAGAACTCACCGCACTGGCTTTCAGTACCGAAGAATGGCAAGAAACAGAAACCGAGCAGCGTCGCCTGAGCAATGCCAGTGAATTGCTGGATGCAGCTACTACAGCACTGGTCGTTCTGGATGACAGTGAAACAGCGGCGCTTTCGGCCTTGCAACATGCGGGCGCGCGTCTGAATGAATTGACCATGGTGGACCCCGCACTTGGCGAAGCCGCCAAACTTTTCGACAGTGCGGTCATTCAGCTCGAAGAGTCGGCGCTGGCACTACGGCGTTATCAAGATCATCTGGAGCTTGATCCCTCCCGCTTAAGTGAGCTTGATGGCCGGATAGATGCCGTGACACAAATGGCGCGCAAATATCGTGTGCCGCCAACCGAACTCACTGCATTGCTCGCTCGGCTAACAGCGCAACTTGATGAACTCAGCTTGCGCGCCGATCCTGCCGCCCTGGCTGAACGCGAACAGGCAACCGAAGCCGCCTATCTTGCCGTCGCCGAAAAATTGTCGGCCTTGCGTAGCAAAACTGCCCAGCGCTTGTCCCAAGAGGTTAGCTCCGGCATGCAAGAATTGGCAATGAGTGGTGGCCAGTTTGCCATTGCACTGGACACCCTCCGTGAAGGCGCCTCATCTGGTCTGGAAAGTGTTGAGTTTCAAGTCGCAGCCAATGCCGGTCAATCCCTGCGCCCACTGGCAAAAGTCGCATCGGGCGGCGAGCTCTCGCGCATTGGGTTGGCACTGCAAGTAATAGCCAGCCAGGCTAATCCGGTCGGCACCCTGATATTTGACGAAGTCGATGTTGGTATTGGCGGCCGCGTTGCCGAAATTGTTGGCCGCATGCTACGCAGTTTAGGCAAAACCCATCAGGTACTATGCGTCACCCATTTACCTCAGGTCGCTGCACAAGCTGATTGGCAGTGGTCAATTATCAAAGAAACACGCAATGCGACCGTCGTATCATCAGTTTGCATATTGGATCAAGAATCACGCGTTACCGAGATTGCACGCATGTTGGGTGGCGAAAAAATCACCAGCACAACACAGCGTCACGCGGCAGAAATGCTGGGACTTACCGAGTAAACAGGCCAAAAGTGGCGAGTATGATCACCATGCCCGTCAACATGAAAACTCCAGCAGCGATCCACCGTATGGCTTTCAACGGCAAGTGGTCCGCCAAACGCTCACCGATCAGCACTGCAGGCACATTGGCAACCATCATGCCCAGCGTTGTGCCCATAACAACGGCTAGCAATGCTTGTTGGAACTGCGCACCCAATGCCACCGTTGCGAGTTGAGTTTTATCACCCATTTCCGCAATAAAGAAAACGATGCTTGCCGTCACAAAAACACCAGCCTGATGCAGTTTTGGTTCATCATCCAACGCATCGGGACGCAAAACCCATAAACCAAAAATAATGAATACCGCACCTGTGACCCAGAGTAACCATTGCGGCGCAATCAGCTGCGCCAACCAAACGCCAACGGATGCTGCCAGTGCGTGATTGAGCACTGTCGCCACAAAAATCCCCGCGATAATCGGAATTGGTTTTCTGAGGCGTGCCGCCAGTACAAATGAGAGCAGTTGCGTTTTATCGCCGATTTCGGCCAGCGCGACAAGCGGGGTTGAGGCAAGAAATGCCTCGATGTTCAAGCGGATTTCTTTCGATGCACGCAGTCTGGTTTAGTACATTCAACATAAAGATAGAGCGCATGTTCACGCAGCTCAAAGCCACGCTGACGAACAATTTCGTTTTGCCTTTTTTCGATCTCCGGGTCAAAAAATTCTTCCACCCGCCCGCATTGCAGACAAACCAGATGGTCATGATGAGATCCTTCGTTCAACTCGAAGGTAGCCTTCCCAGATTCGAAATGGTGACGCTGCAGCAAGCCGGCCTGCTCGAATTGAGTTAAGACGCGATAGACGGTAGCCAAGCCCACATCCATGTCATCTGCCAATAAATGACGATACACATCCTCTGCAGTGATATGGCGTGGCGCTCCCTCTTGCTCCAACTTGTGAAACAAGTCGAGAATTTTCAGACGAGGCAGCGTTGCTTTAAGGCCAATGCTTTTAAGATCGTCGGGATGAGTAGTCATATTGAAAAAATGAGTCCAGCAAGAACAAGGCGCGACGGCCTTCTATGATATAGTTTTCACACTCCAATGGGGTGCCCCTGCCACAGATTTCGTGGCAAACCCCGCACAATTTTTTCAGTCCACGCAGCAGACTCGTTTGCTTGCATCACCCCGGAACTAGCCGATGAAGCATTTTTTTTATTCTTTGCCTTTCCTTACAGCGATTACGCTGTGCCCTGCCTGTTCAAGCGTCAATCAAGCCACAGCGTATATCACTCCTTATCGCATTGATGTGCGTCAAGGAAATTGGGTTACGCAAGAAATGATGTCGCAGCTCAAACCTGGCCAAACACGCGAGCAAGTGCGGTTCATTCTTGGTTCTCCGCTGGTTTCAGACATGTTCCACGCTGATCGCTGGGATTATATTTATCGCTTGCAACCAGGACGGGGGGAAGCAGAACAGCGCCGCATTGCCGTATTTTTTCAGGATGACAAACTCGTTCGCGTTGGTGGGGATGTCATCGCCGATGACGGGAAAAAAGCTGCTTCTAAAGCAACCAATCAAGTCATTGAGGTTGTAGCTCCAACGGATGAAAACCAGAAAAAATCGAAAAAAGAATGAAAAAAATTCGCTATGCCATCGCAGGAAGCGCTGGCCGTATGGGACGGACGCTGATTGAAGCCGTATTGAAAAATGAAAATGCCACACTCTCTGCTGCCTTGGAACACTCTGCAAGCCCATTTCTTGGCAAAGATGCAGGAGAACTCATCGGCTCACCCTGTGGCGTTTTCGTATCGTGTGACATTGACGCTGCTTTAGCTCGTGCTGATTGCCTGATCGATTTCACCCGGCCCGATGCCACGCTGCTTCACTTGGCTGCCTGCAAAAAATTAGGCGTTAATATCATTATCGGCACGACAGGGTTTTCTACCGAAGGGAAACAGGCCATTGAGGCTGCCGCACAAAAGATTCCTGTCGTGTTTGCCCCCAATATGGCTGTAGGCGTCAATGCGGTATTCAAGCTCCTGGCATTGGCCGCAAAGATTCTTGACACCGGCTACGACATCGAAGTGATCGAATCGCATCACCGGCACAAAGTCGATGCACCCTCAGGCACAGCACTAAGGATGGGAGAAGTCTTGGCTAAAGCGCTAGGTCAAGACTTGGCTGAATGTGCCACCTATGGTCGCCAAGGGCATACGGGGGAAAGGCCAACAACACAAATCGGGTTCTCTGCTATTCGTGGGGGCGATATCGTGGGCGACCATACGGTACTCTTCGCCGGGGAAGGTGAGCGCATCGAAATAACCCATAAGGCTTCCAGCCGCATGTCTTACGCGCTAGGCGCGCTGCGTGCGGGACGTTTCTTGCAAGAAAAGAAGCAGGGGTTATTCGATATGCAAGACGTGCTGGGCCTGAAATAATCTCATTGCCCAGCACCCCAGCAAGGTAAGCCTTACGCTGCGTCGCTGCGACCTGCGCGCTTGCGATCGTGCTCTTTGAGAAAGCGCTTGCGGATGCGTATGGATTTTGGTGTGATCTCAACCAGTTCATCATCTGCAATGAATTCCACGGCGGACTCAAGACTTACCTGTATTGGCGGTATCAACCGAACCGCTTCGTCCGTGCCGGATGAACGCACGTTAGTAAGCTGCTTGCCCTTGATGGGATTTACCACTAAATCGTTATCACGGTTATGAATACCGATGATGATGCCCTCATACAGCGGATCACCTGGGCTGACAAACATGCGGCCTCGATCCTGCAGCTTCCACAAGGCGTAAGCCACAGCAGCGCCATCGTCTTGTGAGATGAGCACACCATTGCGACGTTCCGCCATGACGCCAGCCATAGGGCCGTAATCATCAAAAATATGACTGGCCAGCCCCGTGCCACGGGTCAAGGTCAAAAACTCACCCTGAAAACCAATCAAGCCACGGGCAGGAATGCGATATTCAAGACGCACACGCCCTTTACTGTCTGATTCCATGTTCTGCAAATCACCGCGACGACGGCCCAATTCTTCCATGACGCCGCCCTGATGTTCATTTTCGATATCTATCGTGAGCAGTTCATAAGGCTCGCACTTTTCACCGTTGATTTCCTTGAACAGCACACGAGGGCGCGACACCGCCAGTTCATAACCTTCACGGCGCATGGTTTCCAGCAAAATGGTCAGATGCAGTTCACCACGACCTGAAACCAAGAATACATCTGCATCTTCGGTCTCTTCAACGCGCAACGCCACATTGGCAAGCAACTCTTTTTGCAACCGTTCGCGAATCTGGCGGCTGGTAACAAATTTGCCTTCCTTGCCTGCCAGAGGCGATGTATTAACCTGGAAATTCATGGTCAGCGTCGGCTCATCCACGACCAGTGGAGGCAAACCCACAGGGTTAAGGGTATCGCATACCGTAACCCCAATCCCGACTTGATCGATCCCGGTCACGAGAACGATATCACCTGCTTCGGCTTCAGTCGCCTGTTCGCGCTCCAAGCCTTTGAACATCATGATCTGGCCAATTTTTGACTTGCCTTTAGCTTCATCGCCGTACATCACGGCAATTTCCTGGCCAACTCTGATACGGCCCTGCTTGATGCGGCCAATACCGATGCGACCTACATAGCTGCTGTAATCGAGTGAACAGATTTGTAGCTGCAAGGGCTTTTCAGCATCAACATCGGGTTGCGGCGTATGCTTGATAATGGCTTCGTACAAGGGTCGCATGTCAGTGCCCGGCTTGGAAGCATCCAGCATGGCAAAGCCATTGAGCGCCGAAGCAAAGACAACGGGAAAATCGAGTTGCTCTTCTGTCGCACCGAGTTTGTCGAAAAGATCAAATGTATGGCTAATCACCCAATCAGGACGGGCACCAGGGCGGTCAATCTTATTGACGACTACAATGGGTTTGAGGCCTAATGCCAACGCTTTTCGCGTAACGAACCGGGTTTGCGGCATTGGCCCTTCGACCGCGTCAACCAGTAACAGCACGCCATCCACCATGGAAAGCACGCGCTCTACTTCACCACCAAAATCGGCATGCCCCGGGGTATCCACGATATTAATGTGCGTACCCTCAAAATCAATGGCACAATTTTTTGACAAAATGGTAATTCCACGCTCTTTTTCAAGATCGCTGGAGTCCATCACGCGCTCCGACAACTGCTGGTGCGCAGCAAATGTGCCGGATTGACGA
>SCUZ01000081.1 GCA_004322535.1 Rugosibacter sp. | reverse complement strand
CGCCGTGTTTTTCTATGCGCGTGCCGCCCATGCGGTGATCCACATCAGTGGCTTCAGCATGTTCAAGGCGCGCACCATGGCTTTTACGGTCTCCTGGATTGCGTTTATGACCTTCGCCATCGAACTGCTGCGGCACGTGATTTGAAGAAATGCGGACACGAGTCTGCTTGCCTTCGTGCCCGCATGCGAGCGTGATCACGTGCCTGACATCCGGTTTCATAGGCACCGTGCCGCTTGCGGCGCGCGCTTGGCGTTTAGCTGAAAACAAACTGTGGGATCACGCGTTACGGTATACGCTGCGACGACCCCAGACCCTGGTATCACTGCACCCGAAAATGCCGTTTATGATCCGCAGAGTGGCAGGTTCGAGTGCGAGGTTTGTCTTCCCGTGATTCCTGCGCCAAGGGGTGAACGCGACCTGGTTAAGTTGTGCTGGCTAAAGCCTTCGGCACAGGCCGGTTGACCTGGTAAATGCTAAACACGACCAGCGCGCCGCCTAGAAACAGGCTGACAGGCACCTTTTCATCCAGAAACAGCGTGCCGCCGATGACGGAGACGACCGGCACCAAGAACGTATTGGCCGACAAGGTGCTGGCGTCGCCCGTGCGGACCAGATGAAACCAGATTACCCAGGAAGCCGCCAGGCCAATAATCGCGCCCCACAGCAAGGCGCCAATAAACGGCAGATTCCAGACGATCGCCGTGGTGCTCTCACCCAGCGCCAGGCCGAGGCAGAACAGCACGGTGCCGCCCAGGATAAAAGGCAGCGCGATAAACCAGTAGATTGAACGGGGGTTGCTACGTTTGACGAGTATCGTGCCGATCGTCCAGCCCAGCGCTGAGAGCAGGCCCATGATGACGCCATACAGTGATAAATCGCCGGTAATGCCTTTGTAACTGATGATGGCTACGCCCAGAAAACCAAACAGCAGGCCAACCATTTTACGCAGGGTAAGGACTTCATTCAACAGAAAATGCGCCAAAAGGCCGACCATGACAGGTTGCGCATAGAGCAGAATCGAGGCAATGCCGGAAGGCAAGAATTTCACGGCAATGGCTGAGGCACCAAAAAACAGCAGCACGTTGAAGGTGGTGGAAATGAGCAGGGCTTTCCATGTTTGTCGAAAGTTCAAAGACTCCCCGCTTTGTATGGCCAGACTGAGCAAAACCAGTCCGCTGATTACTGTGCGCAAGCCGGTGAATAGCAAAGGCGGACAAAACTGCAGGCCAAATTTCATGAGCGGATAGCCCAGCCCCCAGATCAAAATCAATATAACTAAGAATACTTTGGGATAGCGATTAATTAAATGCACAGGAAATTTCGAATGCCGATCAAAGGAGGGTGCGTATGTTAACCGAAATAAGTTTTCAAACGAGGCTGGCGCGTGTAATGACTACAAATTAGCCGGAACCGGCAGGTGGGTGCATCGCCAGATAACCTGCAATCAAGCTGGAGCCAAGCTGAAACTGGCGTGTCGATTTTTACCATCGGCCCAAGTCTTCAATGGCTTCAAAAAGCTGAGTGGGCATGCCTTTGCAAGAGGGTGGTGCGGCTTGGGTATGCCATATGGATTAATACGCGGTCGGTGTTGGTTGCGTATCCGCAGGCCACCGGTTTTCAAACACGACTGATTCGATGGGCAGGCGCTGGCCCCAGCCCAGTGCTTCGAGCGTGGGCTGGGGAGAGAATTCAGCCACGGGGCCGATGCAGAGAATGGCAATGGGTTTTGCACCCGGTGGCATGGCAAACAGGCGGGCCAGTGCCGCGGGTTCGAAAAAGGATACCCAGCCCAGGCCGATGCCTTCGGCCCGCGCTGCCAGCCACATGTTCTGAATGGCACAGGCGGCGGAGGCGAGGGCCATTTCGGGCAGCGTGCGCTTGCCGAAAATATGGTTTTCGCAGCCGTCCATCAGGGCGACCACGAGAACTTCGGCGCAGGTTTTCATGCCTTCCACTTTGAGCTTGAGAAATTCTGTCATGCGTGATGGCAAGACGGCGGCGGTTGCCTGGCGTTCGGCTTCAACGAGCGTGATCATTTCATTGCGCAATGCGGCGTCACTAACATGAATCAAGCGCCAAGGCTGCATGAAGCCGACCGAGGGCGCGGCGTGGGCGGCGGCGTAGAGGCGGTCGAGCAAACTGTCCGGCAAGGAGCCGGGAGCGAATTCGCGAATGTCGCGACGGCTGTGGATGGTGTGATAAATCGCGTCGATGGCTGCATCATCGAAGGCGTTGGGGTTCTTTGGCCGAGTTAAAGGAAAAGTCATGGCAAAAACAGTGCTGCGGCAACCGCCGGATTGGAGGGGAAATAAAAATGCACGTAAGAGGCGGTGAGCCGTGAGCGGCGGTAAATGGCTTCGCCTTGTGTTTTATTTCCCAATGGCCGCTGGCGGCGGGCGTAGGTGAGGGGCTCGAGCGATGTTTCGGCTTTTGAATAATGAAATGTGTGGCCACGCAGCGTACCCTCGGGCAGTGCTGCCTCCTGCCCGCCGAGTGCGGCAAGGTGTGGTTGCATGACGATGCGGCCGGGGAGAAGGGCGGCCATGGGGTGCATTGCGCCCCGCGTGTCGGTTAGCGTGTCGAACAAGATCATCATGCCGCCGCATTCGGCAAGTATTGGCTTGTTGGCGGCGACGTGGGTGGCGAGTTGGGCAAAAAACTCATGGTGCCTGGAAAGCGTGGTGGCGTGTAGTTCCGGGTAGCCGCCGGGCAGCCAGAGTGCGTCGCACGCGGGTAGCAGTTCGCCTGCGATGGGTGAGAAGAACTTGAGTTTCGCGCCGAGTTCAGCGAGAAGCTCGAGGTTGGCCGGATAGAGAAAGCAGAACGCGACATCATGGGCGATGGCGATGGTTTTGTTTTTTAGCAGGGGCGGCACGGTGGGAAAATTCGGCTCTGGTGATACGGCGGCATGTGTTGAAATTTTGCTCAACAGCTCTGCCATCGGCGTTTTTTCCAGATGATCGGCCATGCGATCAAGGCGCGCCATCAAGTCGTCAATTTCCACAGCTTGATGCAAACCCAGATGCCGTTCGGGCAAGCTGGCTTCTGCATCGCGC
This sequence comes from Rugosibacter sp., assembly GCA_004322535.1. Classification (GTDB taxonomy): domain Bacteria; phylum Pseudomonadota; class Gammaproteobacteria; order Burkholderiales; family Rhodocyclaceae; genus Rugosibacter. The sequence goes on along the minus strand of SCUZ01000081.1, from coordinate 6,013 downwards.
GGCACCGTGCCGCACCAGCGGATGCCGGGCGACACGCTTTCTTCCAGCATCTCCGCGTGCCCGGGGCTGGCAACGCGATTGGCCAGCACGCCGTAAAACGGCAGGTCAGGTTGATAGTGGGCCAGGCCCTGCGCCAGCGCGCCAAAAGTTTGTGCCATTGCCGAGGCATCGATCACCGCCAGCACAGGCAGGTTGAAACGGCGCGAGATGTCGGCCGCGGAAGGTGCGCCATCAAATAAGCCCATCACGCCTTCGACCAGAATGACATCCGCCGTTTCTGCCGCACGTGCCAGTCGCCAGGCCGCATCTTCCTCGCCGCACATCCACAGGTCGAGGCTTTCACACGGTGCGCCCGAAGCTGCCGCATGAATCAACGGATCAAGAAAATCCGGCCCGCATTTGAAAATGCGCACGCGCTTTCCCTGCCGTGAATAGAGCCGCGCGAGGCCTGCAACAATACTGGTTTTGCCTTGGCCGGAGGCAGGGGCGGCAATAAGCAGGGCGGGGCAGGTCGCCACGCTAGAACTCCACGCCGGGCATGGCTTTGACGCCCGCCTTGAAGGCATGCTTGACGAGATTCATGTCGGTTACTGTATCGGCAGCGGCGATGAGTTGTTCAGGCGCGGCACGGCCGGTGATGATGACGTGCTGCACGGGCGGACGCGCCGCAAGATCAGCCAACACGGCATCGAGATCAAGCCAGCCGTATTTGAAGGCGTAGGTGAGCTCATCAAATATCACCAGATGAATTGTCGGGTCGGCGAGAAAAAGTCGGCTCTGGCGCCACGCCGCCTGGGCGGCCTGGGCATCCTTTTCCTTGTCTTGCGTCTCCCAGGTGAAGCCTTCACCCATCACATGCCATTCGACATTCGGCTGGCGGCGAAAGAAGCCTTCCTCGCCGGTGTCAGTGCGGCTTTTGACGAATTGCACCACGCCTGCACGAAAGCCATGCCCTAGCGCGCGGGCAAGCACGCCAAACGCGGCAGAGGACTTGCCCTTGCCGATGCCGGTGTTGACCAGCAGCAGGCCTCTTTCGATACTGGCTTCGGCGATTTTTTCGTCAATGATTTGTTTTTTGCGCTGCATGCGCTCGGTATGTTGGGGTGTGTTTTGTGGTGTGTTTGGGATGGGTGTCATGGTTATCTCAAGATGTTTAACAGGGAATAAACCAACGGTCGTTATCACTACCAATTTCGCGTAGTGGATGGCCGTAAAGGCGGGTCAGATTTTCTGCGGTGATGATGTTACGGGCAGGCCCGGCGAGCCATTCGCCATTGCCAAACAAAAGCAGGGCATGCTCGCAATAGCGCACGGCAAAGCCGGGGTCGTGCAACACGGCAACCAGCGCCGAAGTCATGCTGAACTCGCCTTGCGTCTTACGTTTGAACAGTTCCATGATGGCGACTTGATGCGAGAGATCAAGATGCGTGAGTGGTTCATCGAGCAAAAAAAGTTGCGGCTGCTGGGTGAGCAATTGGGCTACGGCCAACCGTTGCCGCTCGCCGCCAGACAGGGTTTGCACTTCGCGTTCGGCGAAGCCGACAAGGTCAGCTTCGGCCAAGGCGGCGCGGGTAATTTCATGGTCAGCGGTTGATTCCCAATCCCAGCGCCCGAGGTGCGGGTGACGGCCGATCAAGGCGGTTTCCATCACCGTGGAAGGAAAAGGGTCGCTATGATGTTGGGTGAGATAGCCGCGTCGTTTTGCTAGAGTGCGTTGTGACTCCCGCGAAAAAGTCGGCACCCCGAGGGTACTTCCTACGGTGCGCGCTGGCGGGACGGCGATCGGTGCACCGCATACGATCAATTCGCCTGTCTCGGCAAGGCGCAGACCTGCAAGCGTCTTCAGCAAGGTTGATTTGCCGACGCCATTCTTGCCAAGAATCGCCCAGCGTTCGCCGGGGTTTACCTGCCAGTTCAGTGCCCGGCAAACGTCGTGGCTACCGATGCGCACCGATAAGTCGCGGGTGAAAATCAATGGCGCCATGCGTACGATGTCATGCATGTTTTTCGCGGCCAAGCAGAAACAAAAATGCGGGCACGCCGATCAGTGCAGTGAGCACGCCAACCGGCAGCTGTTGCGGTGCAACCACCGTGCGCGCCAGCGTGTCGGCCAAGAGCAAGAGGCTGCCACCCACAAGCGCGGCAGCGGGCAACAGCAGGCGCTGATCATTTCCCCAGCCCAATTTCATTAGCCCCAAGCGCGTCAGATGCGGCACGATGAGACCGATGAAACCAATGCTGCCCGCAGTGGTGACAGCGGTGGCAGTCGCCAGCGCTGCGAGAAAATACACTCCGCGCTTGACGTGATTGACTGAGACGCCCAGCGTTTGTGCAAGCACATCGCCCCGTGCCAGCAGATTGAGTTCGCGGGCAAAGGGCAGCGCCAGCGCCAACCCTGCGGCCAGCACCACCAGCGCCGGGCGCGGTTCGCTGATTTGCCCGGCATCACCCATTAGCCAAAAGAGCATGCCGCGCAACTGCGCTTCCGGCGCAATCGACAGCATCAAGGCAACTGCCGCGCCACAACCAGCGGCGACGATAACGCCGGTAAGCAACAGCCGCGTGCGCGTCCAGCTGCTGTCGCCATGCGCCAGGCCAAATACGATCAGCATGGCGGCAAAGGCACCGATAAATGCGGCCAGGTCGATGAACCAGAGCGCCAGCCCGGCGAGCATCGCCAGGAGCGCGCCCACAGCCGCGCCACCGGAAATGCCCAGTACATACGGATCAGCCAGCGGATTACGCAACAGCACCTGCATCAGCGCACCTGCCAGCGCCAGCAAGCCACCACAGGCGAAGGCGCCGAGCGCGCGGGGCAGACGCAGGCCGCGAACGACTTCTATGGCGAGGGAAGTTTCACCCATGCCACCCCATTTTTCACTAAACATTTCGCCAAATAGCGCGGTGAAAAGATCATGAGTTGTCACTGGAATGCTTCCCGTCGCCAACGCCACGACGAAACTCGCTACCACCAACGCGAGGAGCAGAGCAAGAACGGTAAGGGCGCGGCGACGGGAAGGCATGGGTTAGCGTTTAGCCCATTCTTGGCGTTTGGCCTTGAGTTGCTTTAGCCCGTCGATCAATATGGGAGCCGGATGCAGAAACTTTTCACCATCGAGCGCGACCAGCGGTGTGCCCGGCGGCAGAGGCACAGTGCCGCAGCTTGCTGCGATCTGGCGATTGAAAATGAATACGACATCCGGTTTCATTTCTGCAATCAGGGTTGTCACCGCTTCTTCTGTCGCTTCCCGGCGTAGATGGCGCACGCCTTCGGTCGGGTCTGCCACGACAAAGCCCGCTACGGTAAATAAGTTGGCGAGCCAGGTGTTGCGACCAAACGAGTAAGGCTGGCCAGTACAGCTAGAAAGAAGCAGAACACGCTGACCACCTCCATTGACGGTAGACGCCATTTCGCGCCATGCCTTGCCAAAATCTTTGGCACGAGCATTCGCTGTTTTGAGGCCTGCGGCAAGGCCAATCCGCCGCAGATTTTCTTCGACTTGCGTCATCGACTGAAAACTTGCCAGGCGCAAGGTGCGTGCGCCTGATGGTGTTGCCGCAGCAAGCTTTTCCGGCGGAGTCCATATCGAGGTGATGACAAGATCTGGTTTCACTGCGGCAATGGCTTCGGCGTCCGGGTCAAGCACGCCACCGGTATTTGCTGCCTTGGCGTTATGCTCATAGCGGCTCACTCCGACGATGCAGTCTTTCAATCCCAGCCAGTCAAGCTGGTGCGTGATGTAGGGTGATTGGCTGACGATGCGCGGGCAGGCCATAGCCGTTGTGCCTGCAAGAGAAGCAAGCAGCAGGCAAATTGCCGTGAACAAGGGTTTACTTCGGCGCATAGCGTACCCCGATGAAAATATTGGCTCGCGGTTGCGCATAGCCCCAGGCAGTTTCATAAACCTTGTCGAACAGATTATTCACTCGTCCTTCGAGTGACCAGTCCTGACCCAGCCTGTAACTGCCGTAGAGGTTGGCGATCTCATAGTGCTCCAGCGGCCGTGTTTGGGTGGTTGTATCGAAACTATCACCTACCGCATTGAGTTCTGCGCCCAGTGTCCCTGGGCCTGGCGCGTAGCTTACGGAGAGTTTGCCCATCTGCGCTGCACGCCGTTGTAAACGGTAGCCATTATCTTGATTAACCGGTTTCATGATATCTGCCGAAGCGTCCGCATTCCATGCGCCATAGGTTAGCCCGTAATTGAGACTGGTGCCGGTGATGCGGGCACGGCCGACATTGCTTACAGGGAAGCCCGCGATGAGATTTTCGATACGATTATCAAAGTAGGTGATACCGGCACGCTGATTAGCGTGATTCCAGTTCAGGCCGATTTCACGGTTTTTGGCAAACTCGGGTTTGAGGTTGGTGTTACCGTAACCAGGGTAATAAAGCTGATTGAAGCTCGGCGTTTTGAATGCCGTGCCGTAAGCCGCGCGCGACTGCCAGTCAGCATTGATGCGATAGCCATAGGCGAGACTGCCAGTTGTCTTGCCGCCGAACTGCGAATTGTCATCGTAACGCTGCGAGACTTGCCAGCTGTGGTTGCCCCAGTTGCTGTTGTAACCGGCGATCAGCGAGCGCATTGTGCGTTCTTTGATTGTGTAGTTCGTGGTGCTGTTCACATTCTGGCGCAGATGCTCGGTAGCGAGCAAGAGGCTGCCCAAAGGCAGCTTGACATCGTTCTGCCAGGTCCATTGCTTTTGTTCAGTGGCAAACAGACTTCTACCCGGCGCAAAGCTTTCCGACCAGTCTTTGGATTCGCCATAGCGCAAGGTGGATGTCCAGACCTGCGCGAGTTGATTGCGGCTGTAAGCTGTCCATGCGCGGGTGGTGTCGTTGCTGTAGGCGTTAATAGCTGGCCCGCCGCCATCGTAATTGTTTTTGCTATCAGCAGTGAGCAGGGTGGCGCCGAGTTCATGGCCTGCGGCGGGACGAAAGGCTACGCGGCCCGACCATGAGGTGTTGCGGTAAGGATCGTTATCCGGATTGGGTAATGAAAAGTTGGCTTGTCTAAAGCGCACGGGATCGGAGGCGACGTTGATGCCTTCGCTTTTGAGTTGTGATGCGCGCAGGCTGTAAGACCACCTATCCGTACCACCAGACAGGCCTGCTTGCGCTTCCCAAATACCGTAGCTGCCCGCGCCGGCGAAGGCTTCCGGGCGAAGCGGGCCCGCACCCTGTTTGGTGAAAATCTGGACCACGCCGCCGATGGCATCCGATCCATAAAGGCTGGAGGCAGGGCCGCGCAAAATTTCGATGCGTTCGATTTGCGAGAGCGGCAGATTGGTGAGCGAGGGGCTGCCCAGTGTGGCCGAGCCTAGTGGTATGCCATCGACTAGCAACAAGGTGTGGCCGGCATTGGTACCTCGTATGAAAATACTTGATGATTTGCCCAAGCCACCGTTGCTTACGATCTGCACACCTGCCTGACGCAAAAGCAGCTCGGGCAGCGTGGTGGCACCGGCTTGTTCGATGGCTTCGTGTTCGATGACGGTAATATCTGTCAACTGCTCATTGACACGCGTTGATTGACGGGTGGCGGTGACAACCACAGACCCAGTATCGGTTTCTTCGCTGGCGTGGACGGAAAATGCAGCAAAAACAGCCGCGGCAAGGGTGGTGATACGGAATGGATGATTCATGAATGGACTCCTGGTTTCCGGCGTGCGTCCCCGCAAGCCGGTGGCTCAAAAAATCAGGGACGAGGGGAGGAGTTGAAGGAGGCGATGATGGTTGAGGGTGCCAATATTGTCAAAATTACCAAGCTTGCCAAGATGAGAAAATTTCTGGCAAAGCAATTTTTAGCAAAAACACAACGGACATCGCACGTCCGACACCACGACCCCGCGGCATCTGATACGAATGTCCATGGCCGGTCTCCGGGCTTGAAAGTTTTGCTGCCTCGCCTTCCCGGAATATCTCCAGTGGCATTGTGAGGCAGCCGCACTTCCTTACCGTTGCGGGGGCAGCGCCGGAATTGATTTTCTGGATAGAAATATCGCACCGGCT
>SCUZ01000080.1 GCA_004322535.1 Rugosibacter sp. | reverse complement strand
GTGTGGGAAAATCCGGCAAGCGGCTTGTGCCTAGTTCCAGCGTCAGGTTGCAGCGCTGTGCGATGTGTACCGCGTTTTCAATTGCCCCGGGCAGATCGGCGAATAACTCCACCATCTCGGCCTGAGTCTTGAAATAGTTTTCCGGGCTGTAGTTTTTTGGCCGACGCTTGTCGCCCAGCACATAGCCTTCCGCAATGCACACGCGGGCTTCGTGCGCTTTGTAGTCGTCCCCATCCAAAAACTGTACAGGATGAGTAGCGACCAAGGGCAAGCCCAGGCGTGCGGCTAAATCAGCGCTGGTTTGAACCAGCTGGTTTTCGGCTGAGGCAGGATCTTTTGCATTTTTTTTTCCACTAGGGCGTTGCACTTCGATGTAATACGCATTCGGAAACAGCCCCGCCCACAGCCGCGCGCGTCCTTCTGCCTGAGCGACTTTGCCCGCAGCAAGCCATGAGCCGACATCGCCAAGAGGCCCGCCAGACAAGGCAATCAGGCCGCTATTATCGCCCTGGCTTATTTGTGTGAGTGAAATCTCGGCGCGGCCATGCCGGCGCGGCGCAAGATAGGCGGACGATAGCAGCTCGCACAGGCGCAAATAGCCTGTCGGATTTTTCACTAGCAGCAATAGCCGCGCAGGGGTGCTGCGGGGGTCTGTAGCGAGCGCAGTTTCATCATCAATCCACACATCACAGCCGATAATGGGCTTGACGCCCTGGCTGCGCGCGGCGGAATAAAACTTGACCATGCCGAACAGGTTGGCCAGATCGGTTAGCGCTAACGCGGGTTGCCGATCGGCTGCGGCGCGCGCGATGACTTCATCAAGGCGGGTTATGCCGTCACTGATGGAATATTCGCTGTGCAGGCGCAGATGAATGAATTGAGGGGAGGCGGACATAGGCGAATGATTTTAACGCACAGGCCGTGGCCTCACCGTCAATCAGGAAAAGGATTTCTCCACCACTGAGCGAAAGTGTCGACAGCATGCACGCGCGCCAGATATTGAGGATAATCGCAGCATAATGATATCCAGATTTTTCTGCCCCAGTCCATTGAGCTTCGGTGCGACGGTCGAGTTGCCCGCCGAGGTTGCCCATCACGCGGTCAATGTTCTAAAAGTCGGCGTTGGTGACACGGCGATTCTGTTCGATGGGCGTGGTGGTGAATGGCTGGCGACGCTCTCGCCTGCAGGCAAGTCATCCAAACCCGCGCTTTTTGCCACGCTCACCGAGTTTAATGAACGCGATAACGAGTCGCCGCTGCATATCACGCTGGTGCAAGCCTTGCCCGCCAGCGATAAGATGGACTGGGTGGTGCAAAAAGCCGTGGAACTGGGTGTTGCGCGGATTCAACCCATCATGACCAAGCGCAGCGTGATGCGTCTTTCCGGCGAACGTGCCGCACGACGCGTGACGCATTGGCGCAACATCGCCATCGCCGCCTGCGAGCAGAGCGGGCGCAATCGCATGCCCGAAGTCGCGTCCATTGTTGAGTTGCCGCGTTATCTGGGGCAGGCTGTCAAAAACGCAGCGGAATGTCGTTTCATCTGTGCGCCCGGCGCAACCGAATCGCTCCGCCAGCGGGCGGTTCCTGTTTTGCCGACGGAGCCGATCACTTTGCTGGTTGGCCCGGAAGGCGGCTTTGATGAGGGTGAATTATCAGCCGCCACCACCGCTGGTTTTCGGCCCGTTCGGCTGGGGCCGCGCGTGTTGCGCACTGAAACGGCGGGTGTTGCTGCGCTGGCGGCGATCATGGCGCTTTGGGGCGATCTATAAAGGCAGGCTAGGGAGGCGCATGTTTGAATCCGCAGAAATAGGCCACACGATCGACAAAAAAACCTGGCGCAAGCTAGTGCCGGATTTACGGGTTGCGTTATTGGATGCGCAGTTCGATCTGAAAGAGACGGCAAAAATTCCTGTCATCATTCTCATCAGCGGGCAGGATTTTGCCGGCAAAGGCGAGACCATCAATGTGCTGTATGACTGGATGGACCCGCATTTCTTGCAGACGCTTGCCTTTGCTGAACCCACCGATGAAGAACGCGATCGCCCCGCCATGTGGCGCTACTGGCGTGCGCTGCCGCCCAAGGGATGGACGGGAATTTTCGCTGGCTCGTGGTATTCCGATCCGATTCGGCAGCGCTTGAAAGGCAGCTTGCCCTTGACTGATCTGGATGCGCGCATTGGCCAGATCAACCGTTTTGAAACGATGCTGGTGAATGAAGGCGCGCTGGTGCTGAAGTTCTGGTTTCATCTCAGCAAAGACGCGCAGAAAAAACGCTTGAAGGCGCTGGAAAAAGACCCGCACACGGCGTGGCGCGTGACCCCGGGGAGCGCGCAGCGCCTGAAGAGTTACGATCAGCTGCAAGAAGTGGCCGGCCATGTCTTGCGCATGACCAACACTGCCTGGGCACCATGGATCATTGTTGAGGGCGAGGATGATAACTACCGTTCACTGACCGTCGGCCAGGTGCTGCTTGATTCGCTACGCCAGCGACTGGCCACGGGCGATAATCAGGATACCCCTGTTGCTCCGCAGACGCGGCCTAGCGTTGATGGCCGCAGTGTGCTCTCGGCGCTGAATCTGAACAAAAAACTGAACGATAAAGCCTATGCAGATCAACTCGCGCACTGGCAGGGGCGGCTTGCTGAATTAATCCGCGATCCCCGGTTCAAGATGCGCTCGCTGATCTGCGTGTTTGAAGGCGTGGATGCCGCAGGCAAGGGCGGTGCGATACGCCACATTGCAGGCGCGCTGGATGCGCGGAAGTTTCAGATCATTCCCATTGCAGCGCCAACAGAAGAAGAACGTGCACAACCTTATTTGTGGCGTTTTTGGCGCCACGTGCCGCGCTGCGGCCGCATCACGATATTTGATCGTTCATGGTATGGCCGCGTGCTGGTCGAGCGCATTGAAGGTTTTTGCTCAGAACGCGACTGGTTGCGTGCGTATAGCGAGATTAACGATTTCGAGCACGAGCTCTCTGCGGCCGGTGCCATTGTGATCAAGTTCTGGTTGCAGATCAGCGAAGAAGAACAGCTCACGCGCTTTAAAGCGCGTGAAGAGACGCCCTTCAAACGCTTCAAGATCACCGATGACGACTGGCGCAACCGCGCAAAGTGGCCGCAATATCAGCAAGCCGCTTCCGACATGGTAGAGCGCACCAGCACGGGGACGGCACCATGGACACTGGTTGAGTCGAACGATAAAAACTACGCCCGCGTGAAGGTTTTGCAAACCGTGTGCGAACGTTTGGAGCATGAACTCAGGAATGAGCGAAAACAGAAAGTCGTGGGAGAATGGATGACAGGCGAGTTTCCTCAAAAAAATAATGATCAACCCGCAAAAAAATCCCCTCGCAAGAAAGGTAAAAAATGACATTGGATATCCGTAGCGCACAACCCGATACCGATGCGCGGTTAGTGGCTTGGGTGCGTCAGGCTGCGCCCTATATCCATGCGTTTCGTGGGCGCACGTTTGTCATTGCATTTGGCGGCGAGGTGCTGGAAGCCGGCTCAGCGCAAGCGCTTATTCATGATATTGCGTTGCTGGATAGCATGGGCATACGGCTGGTGCTCGTGCATGGTGCGCGCCCACAGATAGATGCTGAAATGCGCATGCGGGGCTTGGAGCCCAGGTTTCATAAAGGCTTGCGGGTGACCGATGGCGAAGCGCTGGAATGCGTGAAGCGCGCCATGGGCGTAACGCGGATTGAAATTGAAGCGCTGCTCTCGCAAGGCTTGCCCAATACACCGATGGCTGGTGCTTTTTTGCGCGTCACTGGGGGCAATTTTGTCACTGCACGGCCGGTGGGTGTGGTGGATGGCATTGATTTTCAATATACGGGAGCTGTACGAAAGGTGATCGCCGAAGAAATTCAGGCCGATCTGGCGCAAGAAAATGTGGTGCTGATTACGCCGATTAGCGCTTCGCCTACGGGTGAAATTTTTAATCTGGCTTGGGAAGAGGTGGCCGAAGCGGTAGCTGTAGCGGTGCAGGCAGACAAGCTGATTTACCTGTGTGATGCAGCCGGTGTGGTGAGTGCGAAAGGCGCGCTGATTGATGCACTAACGGCAGATGAAGCGCAAAAAATTGCGGGCAAATATTTGCAGGCGCAGGCACCCGAAATTGCGCGCGTTTTGCCCAGTGCTGTGCGGGCGTGTCGCGCGGGCGTTGGGCGTGTACACTTTCTTGATCGTCAATCAGATGGCGCGATGCTGATGGAATTCTTTACCCGCGATGGCGTGGG
>SCUZ01000115.1 GCA_004322535.1 Rugosibacter sp. | reverse complement strand
CCATTCCGGGAATGAAGGCAATAAAGAATAGGGTTTTATAATGACCCGGATAAAAATAAAGCAAAACTAACGCCGATAACGGCCCTATTACCGCACCAAGTGTATCCAAAGAACGATGAAAACCAAATATAGTGCCCTTAGTTTGTGTTGTGGCTTCATCTGATAACATTGCATCCCTTGCTCCGGTACGTATGCCTTTTCCTAAACGGTCAATAGTGCGGGCTGAGAATATCCAAAAAGGAAAAGTAAAGATGGCCATCATTGGCTTTGAAATCGCACTTAAAAAGTAGCCCCAGCGCACAAAAGGTAAACGCCTTCCCATATTATCAGACAACTTTCCAAAGTATCCTTTGCTTAAACCTGCTGTAGCTTCTGCAAAGCCCTCCAAAACTCCTATTAAGACAATAGAGAAGCCAATGCTTTTTAAATAGATAGGCATGACTGGATAAAGCATTTCGCTGGCAATGTCAGTGAACATGCTCACTAAAGAGATTATCCAAATATTTCGGGTTATTGTTCTCATACATCAAAATTTCTTTTTCTTTCTTCTCGTTTTATTTTACGTTCGTGAACCATTAGGTATATCACTGGTAACACTATCAGCGTAGCTATTAATGCTACTGGCATTCCTCCCAAAATTGTTAGCGCAAGTGGTTGAAGAATTTCTCCACCCTCCTCTCTGGCAATAGCCAGCGGAACCATGCCAGCCATTGCTATAAAAGCCGTCATTAATTTCGGTTGTATTCTAAGTGAGGTGCCGACACTTACGGCCTCGTAAAGTGATTTGCCTTCCTTGCGTAATTGTTCAATAAAAGCTACAAGTACGATGGCATTATTGGCAGTAATACCAATAACTAGGATAAATCCAATCATAGCAGTTGAAGAAAGCGGTATACCGCTTATCAAAAGGGCTAGTACAGAACCAAGTAATCCAACGGGAAGGATAGC
>SCUZ01000008.1 GCA_004322535.1 Rugosibacter sp. | reverse complement strand
CCCTGACGCACCAGCTCAATATCCGCGCCGAGTTTTTCCGCCAGATTCGCCAGCTCGTTCATGAAGCTGATGCGCGTGGCCAGCATGGCATTGGCGGCGTATTTGGTCAGTTCGGCCGAGCGCACATCCATCACGATCAGGCGTTCGTGGTTGCGTTGAAAGGGCGCATAGAGCTGGCGCATCATGTCAGCCGCCTGCTCATCGGACACGCCCACGACAATGCGGTCCGGCTTCATGAAGTCGTCAATTGCCGCGCCTTCTTTTAAAAACTCCGGGTTGGAGACGACACTGAAATTGATTTTGGCATTACGTACGGTGAGCGCTTCGGCAATCGCTATGCGCACCTTGTCAGCGGTGCCCACGGGAACGGTTGATTTGTCGACAATGACCTTGTAGTCGGTCATATGTTCTCCGATGTTGCGGGCGGCAGCCAGCACATACTGCAGATCAGCCGAGCCATCTTCATCGGGCGGCGTGCCCACCGCAATAAACTGGATATCGCCATGCGCCACCGCTGCGGGAATATCAGTCGTAAAGCGCAGTCGGCCAGCCTCTTTATTGCGCTTGACCATGGCTTCCAGGCCTGGCTCGTAAATGGGAATGCCCCCCTCGTTGAGGATGCGAATTTTATTGGCATCCACATCAAGGCACAGCACATCGTTGCCGACTTCTGCGAGGCAGGCGCCTGATACCAGGCCGACGTAGCCTGAACCAATCACGGTAATTTTCATGGGGTGGTCTGTTCAGATAACAAAATGGGGCAAATGATAGCTGAATTACCCGTGCAGTTTGATGTGCAGGAGTGATAGCGGGGTTAGCGCATGGTATTCCCCCACTGTACTGGCATCCATGTTGCACGGCTGGCGCAAGAAACTCCCGCATCCTGAGCGGTTGCAGGTTTTTCGTCGCTTTCGACGTATCACCATAGCCGACTTATTGCCATTCGGCAACCAAGTGGCAATAAGTCGGCTATGAACGGCCTAGAAAAACATGCTGAGGTTGTTAGAGAGCAGCGTGCTTTGGTCGAGCAGTATTTTGCGGGAGACGATCTGGAACTGCTGATCACCCTCGACCCGCCGCAACACGTCATGCCGTTCCCCGGCAAAAATGTCGACCTGCCGTTCGAGCCGGTTGCGATACAAGAGAAAGGCAGAGCTCACACGGTAGGATGCGTTGGATAGATCTTCTTCGATCAGCACGTTCGATACGAGATGGCGTGTTCGCGATGGCGGATCTTCCGACCAGGAAAACCCGGAGCGCAATTTGCGAATGCGTGCCTTCATGAATGGCTTGTCATCATTGAAATACGCGGCTTCTTTTTCGCTGGTGTATTCAAGCGCCATTTCACGGCGACCACGATTGGTCCGCATCGGCATGAAGTAGTGCAGATCATCTGCCAGGATATCCAGCCATTGTTCAAAGTCGCGGTTATCGAGCAACTGCGCTTCGCGATATAAAAACTGTTCAATGTCGTGTTGCAGCAAAAGCCTGTTATTTGGCATGATTCATTGGTTCCTCTAGTCTTTAGTCGCTTCCCGGTTTTTTCGATGGTTGCGCCGGTGGCTGGCGTATTGACCGCAGGGTTGCCCAGTCCGGTTCGGTCATCATGCGTTGCCAGTGAGTGTAAAAGCCGCGTGCGGCTTCTTCGGCAATGACGTAATTGATGTTGCCAGGAAAATCAGGGTCGTCAGTGCGTGACAGCCCCAGCCCGCTTTCCACATTGAATGGTTTTGAGCGGGCCTTGTAGCCACGCAGAACCTTCTGGATTTCTATCCAGTTTTCGCCATCGTCCATTTCGAACGTCCCTCCTGCCGAGAAGGTGCGACCACTCATTATGCGAGTCTCGTTTTTTATTTCTTCAGGCGCGTCGGCATCAACTACCGTGAAGGCCCAGACTTCGAGTTCGTTCGGGCCACGCGGATGCCAGGTACGGACGGTGTTGATCCCGGGGAGAAAGGAGCACGTCGGGAAAATGGTCAAGTGCTGTCCAACCCATTCCTTGCCGCGGGATTGTCCCAGTCGCTGTGCGGCTTTTTCGGCGGCAGGACCTTCGGTCAGGTATTGGGTAACCTTTGGCCCCATGATGGCTGTCAATAGACCGGAATCATTGAGGTAGAAGCCGGTTCCATGGCCTCCCCATTGGGCGCGAAACTGTCGTCCATCAGTGGGCAGCTTGGCGTCAGCGGGAGACATTGATTCGGGCAACCCGGCAATGACGCCGGAAACATGCGACATGGTCACGGCATGGTACATGTCACTGCAAAACTGTTCGGCGGCGAATTTCCAGTTACAGGGGATGACCCATTTGGTTATGCCGCCAATGACTTCGGTACCTGCTTCGGTACGATCAAGCATGCTGTCCATATAGTAGGCTGCATCGCCAATATAGTCGCGCAGTGTCGGCGCATTTTTATCCCAGTTACCAAAGACGAGGCCTTTGTAAGATTCAATGCGGAGGACTTGCAGCGGACTCCATTCGGCCTTGTTGATGTGAGGGTAGGCTTCTTTTTCATAAGGCACGCTGACCAGTTCACCCGAAATATCATAGGCCCAGCCGTGATAGGTGCAAGTGAAGGCTTTGGCATTGCCCGCATCGGCACGGCACAACGACATGCCACGATGACGACATTGATTAAGAAATGCACGGATGCTGTCGTCTTTCTGGCGCACGACAATAACCGGGTCTTCTCCCATGTAGGTAACGAAATAGTCGCCCGTTTGGGGAATGTGCGATTCATGGCAGAGCAACAACCAGGAGCGTGCAAACACGCGTTCCAGCTCGAGTTCGTACAGCGCTGCGTCCGAATAAATACGCGGGTCGAGTATTCCGGCCTTTTCTTCGACCAGTGACTTGATCGCCCCCATGGTCCAGCTGGGATGTTCTTTGAACGCATTGCCCATTCGGCGGCTCCTTTTTTTTAAAAAGCACTGAATAAATTTTTTTATTTAACATCCGCCCCAAGACAGAAGTTCAGCCAAAGTCAATCTTGCCTTGTCCGGTATCTTGATCGGTCGCTGGATGCTCGAAATTCCGCCACCCGGCGCAACCTGGACAAACTATTACAGTTCCTGGCAGGATTCATGTTGATCTACGTCAACGAAATTTATTTTTTATCGCCATTCATTTATCTGCACGAAGAGTCAAGAGCGCAAGAAAGCCTCATCACCCTAAAATCGTCAGCGCGTATGCCACCGCGGAACAGCTAATGGATCCTCTGGTATGCAACCAGCTCGACACAAACATGATCTTGCCTGGTTGCTGCGATAATCAGACACTTCTTTCTCGCACAATACAAACCAAAGGGATTAGCTTCACATGCCAGTTGATTTTCTCTTTCTGCTGAAAAAGTTGCTAGCGGTCGTGTTGCTGCCACCGCTACTGCCACTGCTGTTCATCGTGGCCGGATTATTGTGCTACCGCCGACAGCCGAGCGTGGGCAAAACACTCGCGTGGGGTGGCATTTTATTGAGTTTGCTGTTAATGACGCCAGCGGGGGTTGATCTGCTGTCTTCGCCCCTGGAGCGCGTCCCCGTATTACACAAGGCCGACTTGTCGCGTGGGCAGGCGATTGTGATTTTAGGTGGCGGGCAGCGGCTGAATATGCCCGAATACGGCGGCTCCGCTCCTAACCGGATCACGCTGGAGCGGTTGCGCTATGGTGCGCGTTTGGCGCGGCAGAGTGGCTTGCCGGTGCTGGTCAGCGGAGGCGCTGCGCCTGGCAAGGTAGGAGAGGCGGTGAGCATGGCGCGCAGCCTGCAAGAAGATTTTCACATTGAGCCGCGCTGGCAGGAGGCTCAATCGCTGGATACGAAAGACAATGCCGGATTTTCCGCAGCCATTCTTCGTGCAGCAGGCATTCAGCGCATTGTGCTGGTCACCCATGCCGCACACATGCGGCGCGCGATGAACGAGTTTGCTGCGCAAGGCTTGGAGGTGATACCCGCGCCAACGGCCTTTTTTACCGGTGGCAGCGAGGGGACGGAATTCATTGATTTTTTGCCGAGTTCTACAGCCGCCTATGCAAGCTGGTATACCTTGCACGAATGGTTGGGTTTACTAGGACAGTGGGTGCGTGGCATATTGCCATTTGCACTACCTGAGCGGGTTACAGATGCATGCTCTACGTATAATCCCAAAAATAAATTCGCCATTGTTTATCCATTGAGCCTCTTTCCCTGCAGGAAATTCACGTGACTATTGAAAAAGAAGTGCTGCTCCTTCTTGATGCAACCCTCGGCCTGCGTGGCAGAGGGTTGGCGTTTGTACCCGAGACACGCTTGCTGGGGGCGTTACCGGAATTCGATTCGATGACGATTATCAATCTCGTCACCGGTCTGGAAGAGCGGTTTGGGGTACTGATCGCCGATGATGAAATTGAAGGCCGCCTGTTTGCCACGGTAGGTTCGCTGCTCGACTTTGTGCGGCATAAAGTCAGCTTGCTGCAGGCGCGGTAAAGGAGCTACTTTGACAAGTCGCTGGTCAACCGTACGCAAAGAAGGCCTGTGACACTTTCTGTGACAATGCAGCCCTTTTCTCTCGACGTTAGCGGACGTTCGCGGTTTTGCCTTTACCACCCGCCCCGGCGGGTGGATGCCGTTGCGCGCGGGGCCATTGTGTACATTCACCCGTTTGCCGAAGAAATGAATTTTTCGCGGCGCATGGTGGCGTTGCAGGCGCGGATGCTGGCGGCGCAGGGTTATGCGGTGCTGCAAATCGATCTATCAGGGTGCGGTGATAGTGCCGGAGATTTCAGCGAAGCCCGTTGGTCGGCCTGGGTTGCGGACATTATCGCTGCGGCGCGCTGGACGCAGTCACACCGCATCAGGCACAACCCGATCGACGGCACCGAGCCGCTGATTTTCTGGGGCTTGCGTGCGGGGTGTTTGCTAGCGACCGAGGCGGCAAGTGCGCTGGACGAGCCTGTGGACTTTTTGTTCTGGCAGCCGGTGTTGTCGGGCGAGGCATACTGGCGGCAGTTTCGGCGCCTTGAGGTTGCGGCCAGAGCGCTGGAAAATTACGGAAATACGCGCGAAAATCAAGCTGCGCGTGTGGCAGAAAATACTCCGGCAATCGAGATTGCCGGTTATTGCATTTCGTCTGAGCTGATTGCTGGCTTATCTGCGGCGCAGCTTGTGCTGCCTGCCAATACGCGTCGTGTGAGTTGTGTTGAACTTAAGCCTTGCTCAGGAGCCGAGCAAGGCAATACGCATTCGGACTCTTTGTCTTCCACGCTGACGGCGGCTGTTGCCGCGTGGCGCGAACAGGGCACGAGTGTGCGCTGCGCCGTGGTGCCGGGTGCAGCTTTCTGGCAAATCGCCGAAGCAGAAGATTGCCCGGCCCTGCGCACGGCGACAGCGCAACTATTGATGGAGGGCAGCGATGACGATGCCTGAGCTGCCTGAGCCGAACGAATTGCCTGTCGTCTTCGAGTGCGCGGGGGAACGTCTGATTGGAGTGGTCAGCATGCCAAACCAGCCAACGGATACCGGCGTGCTTATGCTGGTGGGCGGCAGGCAGTATCGCGCGGGGAGCCATCGGCAATTCGTGTTGTTGTCTCGCCGTCTGGCCAGCGCCGACTTTTGTTGCCTGCGCTTTGATTTTCGCGGCATGGGCGACAGCACTGGCGAGCCGCAAAGTTTTGAGGCAATGGATGCCGATATTGCCGCTGCGCTGGCGGTGTTCAAAACACATTGCCCGCAAGTCAAGCGCATTGCGCTTTGGGGCTTGTGCGACGCAGCCACTGCTGCGGTACTGTATTGGCAGCGCACACAAGACCCGTTCGTGGCTGGGTTATGTCTAGTGAACCCCTGGCTGAGAACCGAAGCCAGCCTTGCCCGTGCGCGGGTGCGACATTATTATGTTGAGCGACTGCTTGATCCCGCATTCTGGCGCAAATTTTTCACCGGCGAGGTGAATTTGGTCGCGTCAATCCGCGAATATATCGGCCAGTGGCGGACGTCTCACCGTATCACCAGCGCCGACTTTATAACGGAAACTGTAGCCGGCCTGTGCTATTTCCCCGGAACTGTACTGGTTGTCCTCAGCGGCCGGGATTTAGTGGCTAAAGAATTTATGGATACGCTGGCGCGTGGTGGCGACGTGCCTCTGCTGAGTGGACCGAACCGAACACGCAAGGATATTCCGAATGCCGATCATACATTTTCACAAACTGCTTCGCGCGAGGAACTGGAAGCGACTGTGCTGGCTTGGCTCAAAACGGTTTTCTAGTATCAGGCGAACGACAGGACAGTCGCCAAGGGGTCGCTTCGATTTTATTCAATGCCACCAGGGCTGTCCTAAAGCCACAGCATGTTTGCTTGATTGCAAGAAAACAACGTAAAAAAACCTGCACACACGATTGTGTGCAGGTTTTTACTGCCAAGCTGATGGGCCGTTATTTAACGGCTTTGCGGCGTGAAGCAGCTAATCCGGCCAGACCAATACCTAATAGCGCCAGGGAGGCAGGCTCAGGCACACCATTGGGTGGTGGGGGTGGTGGCTCGGAAATTCCTGGCGCGAAAGTTGAACCACCGAAGGTGAAGTAGCTGTCTGCGTTACTTCCCCCGCCTAGCATGACCAGGAAGGGATTACTGGCCGAAAGGGTGAACAAACCATTCGGCAGGGTCACGTTGCCGCGACTATAGGGTGTTCCGGCAATCAATGTGAAACTGGATGTATCAACTGAAGCCCCATCGAGAAGCAGAGACACCAGGTCAGTCGTATTGATCACGAGCGAGGCATAATCAAACACAAAATCTTGCGTTCCAGAGGGTGTGGCAAGTCGATAACTGCTCAGCCAGGTATCTGAGCCCGGTACCAGCGCCATCGCGGGGTCGGTATTTTGACCCTGGCCACCCTTGAGATACTGTGCCACCATGACTGGGGCAGAGGCCTCCACCTTGGCTCCCGTATTATTGGCAAGCGAAAATTCATGGACGCCACCCGCGGCGAGTGTTGCCACAACGACACCATTGACCTTGACCTGGGTGTTATCGGCCGTGGCAATAACCCGCACCAAATCGCTCTGTGTTGCCGCAAGCGCAGCACCTTGCGAGGCGGCAAGTGCATAGGTTGTCGATAGCTTGCTGGTCGGAATCATCTGTTCAAGCAAGTTGTCGCAGAAGGCTGTGCCGACAGGTACTTGAGCGCACTCATGACCACCGAATACGGCAACGGGCTTATCAGAGCTGACGAATGAACCGGTCAGGTCAGTGGCTCCGCCGGCGTACTTATAGGTTTCACCTGCTTGCAGTGTGACATTGATGGGCGCCCCCCCTTTTGGGGTAAGCGTGATGGCGGTGTTGTCCTGTGTGGCATGCACCATCACTTGGCTACCTTCACCAAAACCACCGCCCTGGCTCGCGACGACATAGTTGTTACCCAGTGCGGCGCTATCAAAAAGATAGGTCATGTCCGTGGAAAAACCTGCACGATTTACAAAGTAACCTGCAATAGGATTGGGCGAAACTACCTGAAAGCCAGTATTTTGGACTCCTGTGCCGCTTTGCTGATAAAGGTTGGCAATGGATAGATTAAAGAATCCATCAACCCCAAGCACGACGTTCTGGCTGAACCCGGCAAGATTCGATACGGTCGCTGTTTGTCCATTGGCACCGAACAAAAACACTGAAGCATTTGCCGTGGCACCAATCGTGTTTTTATTGAAATCAAAATAAAGAGTACTTGCTTGCGCTGAACTTGACAGCAACGTCCCCATTGCAAGGGTAATAGCGATAACGGAGAGTTTCAGCGTCAAAGAGCCCGGTTTTTTGTTTTTTTTAATCATGATCAATTTCTCCCTTTTGAATGGAATGCGAAAAAATAGACAAGAAAAAAATAGTCGCCTAAGCTGAGGTAAGGACTGGTTTGACGTGCTAGTCACTACTCCGTCAATCGGCTGATTTTTAAGAAGCATCAATCATGCCAAAAAAGCTAATTTTATTTATAATCTATTAAAAAACATGTAGTTATAAAATTTTTTACACGCATGACAATAGTGAATACTAAGCACAGCAGCCTTTAGTGTAAAAAAAATCGACGCATGCCTGATGAACTAAATGCCTCCCGAAGAGTAATTTTCGCTGTCTCATCCAAAACGGATTCAAACCAGCGCCGACTTTATTTTGCTAATGCTGGGTACGGTTTGTATCGTTTCTTGAGTGCGTGCAGATGCTGTGCTTTGAGTACAAAAAACATCCTGGTGTGTGTAACAATTTGACTGAGCTTGATAAAGACCATCATGTTGCTACGGCACTAAAAGCTGGCAAAGTTAAAACGTAAAAAACCGACATGCACCTATGCGCATGTCGGTTTTTTAAATACAGGGATAATCAGGGCTTAGTTTATTTGGCTGTCTTGCGACGACGTATAGCACCTAATCCGGCCAAGCCAATACCTAACAACGCCAAGGATGCGGGCTCGGGCACTTCACCCGGATTGGGAGGCTGAACTTGTCCATTCCGTACCTGGAAAATGTACTGACCATCAATGTCTGACAGACGGCGACCGTGAATCAGGCCTGTGGTGGGGTTGGTATCTTCAAATGAGCGCGTCACGCCTGAGCCGGCGAATTCAAAAAAGCTGCCTGCGCCATTTGTCCAACCTGCGTGCGCCGGTACACCACCAAAGCCGCCACTACCACCGCTCGCATCGCCGGTTTCCCAGTTGATGGTGTCATAGTTGAACTCGAAATCAAAATTGCCAGCTCCTGTGTCGGTGCGGTCGGTAACGATGAGCTGAAAGCTGTTGAGAAGGTTTGTGTGCGTGCTGTAATAACCCACATCGATCCAATTCACTCCGAACACGTTGTGGCCATCTAATGTCGAACTGCCGTAATGGGTAGTGGCACCTACACGGGTGTCGACGTCAGCAAAAAATGGCGCCAGCATCGGGAGCGAGCCGCCGGTGATACCGAAAGGGGTGAATGTGCCTAATGGCGTCGTGAAAGTGATGTTGCCGTTGTTATTTACGTAGGCGCTAGAATAATTCACGCCATTGAAGTTGATGCCAAAGCCCAAGGCTTGCAACGCAGTGGAACCATCATCATTTCCAGGGAAGTTGGTGGTAAACAGATTGGCATCATGAATCGCACCGGCATGGGCGGCAGGGGCGATCAGTGCAAAGGCAACCGCGCTGGCCAGGAGAGTGCGGGTGATCAACGATGGTTTTTGGGGTGAGTTCATTTGAAAATCCTCTAGAAAGAAAAATTACAAAATAAAAAGAGAGACAAACTAAAAACAATAAAAAGACAAACTGGATTGTTTATATGGCAGATACAGCTTGCATGAACCAAAGCATGATACGTGCCATTAATTTAATAAATATATTTATCAATTAGTTAAATTAATTTTTTTTAGAAAACCCTTTTATGAGTGGTTGAATGTAAAAAATACCGACAAATTGAGCGGCCATCCGGCACGGGCAAGAGGCCATTCTCTATGTCGCCAGATGCCCTTACAATAGCTCATGGTCAGGCAATCTTAAGGGAGCGGAAGTCGATGGCGCATTATCTGGTGACGGGTGGCATGGGGTACATTGGTAGCCACACGTGCGTTGAGTTACTGGGTGCGGGGCATCAGGTCACGATTGTGGATAATCTTTGCAACAGTAAACCTGTGGTGCTGGAGCGAATTACTGAAATTGCCGGGCGTCGGCCGCACTTTATTCGGGCGGATATTCGTGATCGCGTGGCGCTGGCCACAGCATTTCAAGGGATGTCGGGCGGGTGCGATGGGGTGATTCACTTTGCCGGCCTGAAGGCTGTGAGTGAGTCCGTCAGCCAACCGCTGCGCTATTACAACAACAATGTCGAAGGCAGCATTGCATTATTCGAGGTGATGGCCGAGGCAGGCGTAAAAACCCTGGTGTTTTCTTCTTCTGCCACCGTGTATGGCGATCCGGCTTCAGTGCCGATCAATGAATCTGCTGCACTGTCGGTGACCAACCCCTACGGGCGCTCGAAGCTGATGATTGAAGATATGTTGCGCGATATCGCCGAGGCGGATACTTCCTGGCAGATTGCTTTGTTGCGCTACTTTAACCCGGTAGGTGCGCATGCTTCTGGCCGGATTGGTGAAGACCCGAACGGCATTCCGAATAACCTCATGCCCTATGTAACGCAAGTGGCGATCGGCAAGCTGGAATGTCTTTCGGTGTTTGGCGACGATTACCCGACGCCGGATGGTACCGGGGTGCGCGATTACATTCATGTGGTGGATTTGGCCAATGGGCATCTTGCCGCGCTCAAGTCACTGGCCCGGCTGGGCGAGGGCGGCTTATTCACCGTGAATCTGGGCGCGGGTCAAGGTTATTCAGTGCTGGAGGTCATTCGCGCTTTTGAGGTGGCCAGCGGGCGGCCCATTGCGTACCGCTTTGCGCCGCGCCGCCCGGGCGATATTGCCCAGTGCTTTGCAGACCCGAGCCTGGCCAAGGCCATGTTGGGCTGGCAGGCAGAAAAAGGTCTGGCAGAGATGTGTGCGGATGCCTGGCGCTGGCAGCAGCAAAATCCAGAAGGATTTGTCTAGTCCACTTTCTTCAGATAATCCTTGGTGAAGAATTTATCCGGAATATCACGCACTTTCATGGCCTCATATTCGAGCATGGATTTTTCACCTGCACGCAGGGAATCGATCATCACCAGCCGGGTAGGACGCATTTTCCCCGCCATCATCTTGAAGTTTTCGTAATAGGCCGTTTTCAGCAAGCGATTGGAGAGTGCATAGAACTCCGCCTTGTACGGGAAGGTATTTTTTTGTTTGACCCAATACACCGCGCGCTGATAGGTGACGCTTTTATCCACGGCGATGAGCTCCAGCACGGTATATTTTTCGCCGTCAATGACATCGGTGCGCAAAATGCGTGGGGTGTAATCCCCCGCAAAATTGGCGCGCGCCAAATCACCATTGGCTACCTGTCCGGTCAGGCGCTGCGCCAGGGATAAGCGCACGGGTTGCGAGACAGAAGGCAGGAATACCCAGAGCTCCCGGCCGCTCATCAGCATGGTTTGCCCGCGCTCGGAGGCAGGCTCGGTCACGATGACTACAGTCTTATCGTTACCTTTGGAGAGTACCTGATACCTGCGTGCTTCGGTGCTTTGGTCCGCCTTAGTGGAAAGGATCGAAATCTCGACCTGAAAGCCTTCCATCGGAAAACGAATTTGATCTGCTTTGCGTAAAAGCGCTTGCGCTGCGGCATCGGTTGCTTCGGCTGGGCTGTCTGCCTCTTCCAGATGGCCTGGCAAGGGCTCCGCTAACGCTGCAGGTAAGCCAATAAACAGGCTGCAAATGAAGGAGATGAGTAAGCGGTGTGCGCTGCCATGAAGGCAAGGATTGTCTTGAAAAACAGGCTGTCCTTTAATGTTCTTCACCATTAGCACCCGGATAGAATAAAAAATGAAGTTGCCAATCTAGCAGAATTATTTGTAGTCTAGGGCATGGTTCGGATTCCGCAGTGCGGTTGGGTATGGCTAAACAGGGGGCAAGGATGCATATCGTTCGCGTCGAGGGTGTCTTCAAGGATTACTTCCTCGGCAACCAGATTGTTCAGGCGCTATCGAATATAACGCTAGACATTGAGCAAGGGGTGTTCTTGGCGATTTCCGGCCCCTCGGGGAGCGGTAAAACCACCTTGCTCAATGTCATTGGCTGTATTGATGCACCCACGGAGGGGCGACTGTTCATCAGTGGACGGAACGTGACGCAGTGGTCCGGTAATCAGCTGGCGGATTTGCGTGCGCATTCCATTGGGTTTATTTTTCAGACGTTTAATCTGCTGCCGGTGTTGTCAGCTGCGGAAAATGTGGAATATCCGCTGCTGTATCGCAAAGAGATTTCAAGAAAAGAGCGTCAGCAACGTGTCAGTTATTTTTTGGATATGGTCGGTTTGTCCAAATACGCCAGTCATCGGCCTGGCCAGATGAGCGGCGGGCAACGCCAGCGGGTGGCCATTGCACGGGCACTGGCGATCAAGCCGGCGATCATTCTGGCCGATGAGCCCACCGCGAATCTTGATCGAACAACAGGTACCGAGATTTTGCAGCTGATGAAAGACATTAACCGCAAGCTGGGCACGACCTTCATTTTTTCAACGCATGATCAGCGTGTCATTGATATGGCGGATCGACTGGTGCGCATTGAAGATGGCGTCCTGCGCGAGCTGGGCATGCGGCGGGGCAATCAATGGACAACAGTGCGATTGCATAACCCGGAGGAGGTCGCCGCAGACCGTGCGCTGATGAACATAATGGAGAAAGGGGCAGTGCATGTGTAATCGCAAGTGGGTGTGGCGGGATGACGGGATGTTTAACCTGGGCCGGTGTGCGCAGCGCTTTTGTTCTCTCGCGCTGCTAGTTGGGGTAGTGGGGTATGTGCCCGGCGCCGCGCAGGCCCAAAAACTCTTGAGTCCGTTTTTGGACGGTGCTGGTAATACGGTAAATACGGTCACAAAGACCGTCACACGGACGGCAGAAAGTACAACGCTTGCAGCAGCGGCAGACGATGAAGTGGAAACTCTCTTGCGCCAGGCGGCAGAAGATGATGCGAAAAGCGGGGCTGCACCGCAGTCTGCGGGTGCGGCGGCGAATGCACCAGCGACTTCCCCTGCGGTTTTGCCCGACATGGCTGCTCCCGCCGGACAAGCGGCTGCACCTTTGGCAAAACCCTCAGGTGCTCTGCAAGGTTTTGCTCAGTTCGAGCTGGCGCGTACGTTAAATGACCCAAGCCATTGGTCGAAAATGCTCACGCGTGTGGAGCTTGGCCGCAGCGGCAAAATCAACGACACGGTTAAATGGAAAGTCAGTGCCCGCGTGGATTACGACGCCGTTTTTGAGGCGACTGATTTTTACCCGTCCCCAGTCCGCAGCGATCAGCGGTTTAACGCCAGCTTTCGTGAAACCTATCTGGACATGGATGCAGGCGATTGGGATCTCCGCCTTGGCCGGCAGCACGTGGTGTGGGGTGAAATGGTGAGTCTCTTTTTTGCGGATGTGGTTTCAGCACGGGATATGCGAGAATTTATTCTGCCTGAATTCAATATCCTGCGCATTCCGCAATGGGCGGCACGTGCCGAATATTTCAAGAACGATTTTCACGGCGAATTGCTCTGGATTCCGCTGCCCACGTATGACGAAACAGGCAAGCCCGGGTCGGAATTCTTTCCTGTGCAGCCTGAGTTTGCCGGGTTTTCCACGCACTATCTCAATGAGCATAAGCCCTCGAGTCGCTTGGCCAACAGCAATTTCGGTGCGCGTGGATCCTGGCTCACGCATGGCTGGGATTTATCCGGATTTTTCTATCGAAGCATGGATGCTGCGCCCACATTTTATCGGCGCGTTGTGCTGGTGCCGCAGCCTGAAGTGATTTACGAAGCACGCCATGATCGCATTTCGCAAGCAGGTGGCACCTTGGCCAAGGATTTTGGCAGCATGGTGTTGAAAACCGAGATGGTCGCCACTCGCGGGCGACGGTTGGGTGTATTGCGTCTGACCCAGCCGGATGGGGTGGTGCGGCAAAATACGTTTGATTGGGTGGTCGGCTTGGATGTCCCTCTGCCATCCGAGGCGCGGTTCAATGTGCAGTTGTTTCAAAGCGTGATCACCAACCATGACGTGGATGTCATCCCCAGGAAGGTTGAGAGTGGTTATAGTCTTTTGCTCAACGGCAAGCTGTTTCCCCAAGTGGAGGCCGAGGTGTTATGGGTGGCGAGCTTTAATCGAACCGATTGGATGCTAAGACCCAAGGTTACCTGGACTTTTGAAAAGAACTGGCGCATGACGGCAGGGGGGGATGTTTTTCACGGCCCGCCTGAAGGGTTGTTTGGTCGTTATGAAAAACGGGATCGTCTCTTTTCGGAATTGAAGTACTACTTCTAATAAGCAGGAGAATGAGAAAAACACCTCTATGATGCTCAATAGACTCCTTGGCCGGGACAGGCGCGACCCACTCACCCCGAACTTTAAGTTTTTTGGCACTGCCTTCACGCGCGCCAAGGAATCCATTTGCCTGGATATCATGAAGCTGCGCTACGAGGTGTATTGCAACGAGTGTCATTTTCTCAATGCAGATGATTACCCCGATGGCTGCGAAGCAGATGCTTATGACGCTAATGCTTACCATGTAGCCGCGTGCAACGAAGCAGGTCAGGTGGTGGGTGCGGTAAGACTGGTTTTTGCCAATCAGGCAGGATGCCTCCCTTTTGAGGGGCACTGCGCTACTTTTGACGATTTTTCTTTTCCGCCGCGCGCGGCGTGTGCTGAAGTTTCGCGGTTAGTGGTAAATAGGGGCTACCGTCGCCGTCCGGGTGACACCATGCAGGGTATGACGAAAAGATTTGTCGAAGAAGGGCGGCTCGATGCCATTCTGTTTGAGACAGACGACCCGGAAGGCAAACACCGGCGCCGCATCAGCCCCCAAATATTTATGGGGATGTTTCGGCAGATATATCAACATAGCCGTAAAAATGGTATCCATTACTGGTTTGCTGCGATGGAAAAGAGTTTGGCTCGCTCGCTCGACAGAATGGGATTTCATTACACGCGGGTTGGGCCTGAAACCGATTATTATGGTCCGGTGGCTGTGTATTACGCTGATCTGCGGCAGCTGAGTGCTGATTTGCGCAAATCGAGCGAATTCTTGAGTCGCTGGTTTGAGGGCCAACCTATTACCCTGTGGCTGATACTGAAAACCTGGATACGCATCAGGGTGTTGGGGCACAAGAAAATCTAGCCTCATATCCGCTTATTGATGATTGTTGAATGAAAAAATTTATTTCGCGGCTTGAACGGCGTCTTATCAAGGCGAAATTAGCCCGCAGCAAGCCAAATGACTTGATTGCCAAAGGCGAAAATCGCTTGCTTGCCGTCTTCAGGCGTGCCGCCACACAGTCCTCCGCTTACCGAATATTGCTTGCCGAAGCGGGTGTCAAAATTTCCGACATTCAGACGCCGCAAGATGTGTTTGCGCGGTGCCCGGTGCTGAATAAAGCGAACACTTTTCACCGCTTTGATGCCAGCCAACTGCTTTGCAATAAGTTGCCTGCAACAGAACTTGTTTCGGTGCTCACCAGTTCGGGCCATGGCGGCAGCGGGTTTGCGCTTGGTTTGGTGTCACGCCAACAGGCGCGTCAGGCTGCACGGCTGATTGATCTGGGACTTGAATTAGCCTTTGATATTGATAAACGGCGCACCTTGATGGTTAACTGCTTGCCGATGGGCGTGACATTTGCTTCCGAGGCTGTTTGCGTAGCGAATGTCAGTGTGCGCGAAGACATGGCCTGCGCGGTGATTCAGCAAGCCGGTGCCTTGTTCGAGCAGATTATTTTGTGCGGTGACCCGCTGTTTCTCAAGCGGCTTTGCGATTATTCGCAGGATATTGGCCTCGATTGGCGCCGCTACCGCGTACATGTGATTCTGGGAGAAGAGACCTTTCCCGAAACCTTTCGCGATTACCTCGCGCAAGTGCTGGGCATTCAGCCGGATGACCCATCGAGCGGCCTGATTGGCAGCTCGATGGGAATGGGTGAGCTGGGCCTGAATCTGTTTAACGAAACGCGTGAAACCGTCGCCTTGCGCCGCGCCTGCATTCGTCACCCAGAACTGCTCAAACGGCTGACAGGCATTGATCTCGCCGCACCCCAAGGGCACTTTCCAGAGACGGCTCTGCATTCCCTGCGGTCAGATTCAACGCTTCGCGGCGTCTCGCCAGCGCCGACTTTTCTGGTGTATAACCCGCTGCGCACGGTGGTCGAAGTCGTCTCGCCAGACGCCCACGGCGCGGGTGATCTTTTGATCACGATGCTTGACCTTCAAGCTCCCATTCCGCTTATTCGCTACGCCACGGGCGACCGTATGCAGCGCATCCCGCCGGAAGTACTGGCTTCTGCGCTGAACGAATTCGGCCTCACCCTGCCATTGCCATCGTTGCCTATCATCGCTTTGCACGGTCGTGCGAAAGACGTATTGCCCGGTGGCGGGCATATCGATCTTTTCAAAGCGACCTTGTATCAGCACCCTGCACTGGCCCGGGAAATGAGCGGCGCCCACCGGTTATCACAAGTTGACGGCGGCCTGCGTTGGGAAGTGCAGATAAGCAAGGGTCGCTCACTGGATCAAGACCAGGCACAGGCCCTGACATCCACCCTTTACGATATTTTATCGCCCCAGCTTCCCGGCCGTGGGCTGGACGTGAACATCCAGACGTACGCAGCTTTCGCGCACGGTAAAACGATTGATTACGAGCGAAAGTTTACGTATTGGACGGCAGTGTAGTCGTGCCGGGAAAGTGACCAGAAAAAATGTCTGAAGAAAAGCTGTCGGATTTTTTTACAATCAGTTTAATCAGTCGGTGGTTTGAAATAAAATAATCAGTATTATCATTAGGTTAATTATTTTGGCACAGTACATGCTTTATAGAGACTGGGCGTAGTCTCCAGTTTGCTCAACAACAAATGTTTAATCTTTTTAAGGAGTAAATGATGAAAAAATTTACAAAATTGGCCATGGCTGCTGCAGTAATCAGCGCCACCAGCTTCGGTGCCGCCGCTACGCCAGTGACTGAACTGTTTTTTAGCCAGAATGCCGGCTTTTCGAATCCAACGACGGATGTTAGTCTTACCACGGGTTTCTTTGGTAACCAAATCTTCTCTACGACTAATCCGGTAGCTGATCCTTCAGGTACGTTTGCCAGAATGCAATGGACTACGGGCCCCGGCACCGATTTTCCTGGCACCAGTTCAATTACCGTTGGTGGCTACAACAATGTAACAAGTCAGGTACCTTCAAGTACCTTCGGTCTGGATACGAACAGCAACGGCCAATGGAACGAGGGTGAAGTGGCTATTATCTCTCACCTGCAGCAACATAATGAAGTGGTTGGCGGGTTATTTCCTAATCCCCTCTGGATTGCCGATGTTGTTGCCAATTTGCGCATTTTCTCTGATCTTGGTCATACGAGCAACATTCATAGTGAATTAGGCAGCACAACGAGAATTAATTTCTGGGAAACCTCAAATCTTGTTGATGGGGTAACTGGTCTATGTAACTCTCCGAACCCCCTTGGTTCGCAATGTGATGACATTTATACAGTCTTAACGGCGACGTTTGCGCCTACTTTCTTCTCTTATAACGGCGACAATTACGAACTTCAGTTCTCGCTTATCCCGGGCACCGGGACGTTGGTCCAACCATTTGGTTCTGATTCAATTCGTGTCTTCACGGCTGAAAATCAAGACAGTGAAATCTTTGTGGGCATGAGTTGGCGTGTTGTGCCTGAACCGGGTTCATTGGCTCTCGCTGGTCTTGGCCTCACAGCCTTGGCTGCTTTGCGTCGTCGTAAGAATACATCTGTCTAAAAGAATAAGAATAAGGATCGATTGAACCCCTCTTTTCTGGGGTAGGTCACTCAGAGGGCTTCTCTCAAAAGAGAAGCCCTCTTTTTTATTGGCAATTCAAGAATAAGAAACGCATTAATCTTCCGTATAGTTTTAAATTAAGTTGTCCAGTTTGAATTTTCAGTTCATGGAACAGTATTCATTACGACGGAGAAAGCATGCAATTAGTAACGCAAGAAATAGTTCGCTCACCAGAAACGCCAGATAACCTTCGAGTAATGGGTGTTATTCGGTGGGGAAAGGGGGAAGAGTTACGGCTTTGGGTAGATATTCCAGAGAGATATATCGAGGTGATTTCAGAAACAGGGAACCCATGGCTAGTTGCGATGCTGCCGATGGCAGCAAGCTTGGACGAAGATATTGAGCTGTCGCTTCCCGTGGATGCCTTGCTACTGGAAAATGTGAGAGGAGTCATGAAGATATGGAAAGAATGGTACCCCGAGCTTCATAGTGTGGATATTCGTTGTCCGGTAAAAGGGTATGCAGAGCCAAAATCCACACGCACGGCAACCTTTTTTTCCGGAGGTGTCGACTCCTACTTTTCCATTGCTCGCAGAATGCCGCAGAATCCGCATGGCATACCAGCGGTTGGCAAGGTGGATGACTTGCTCACTGTGTGGGGTTTTGATGTTGGGGTTTCTGATGAGGCCCAGTTTCGCCCATTGGTTGGAATGTTGTCTGAGAGTGCTCAAAGGCTCGCACTGAACCACATCATCGTCCGCACGAATTTGCGTGAAGTGATGCCGATTTATCGAAAACAATGGGGGCCGCTAACGCACGGCGCTGGGTTGGCATTTATCGGGCTGATGCTCGAGCGGCGATATGGAGAAATTGTTTTAGGGTCAACTTATCCCTATGGCGTGCTTTCCCCCTGGGGGTCTCATCCGCTGGTTGATCCCTTGTTTTCAACTTCTGGCGTGACCATAGTTCATGATGGTGCAGCAATGACTCGGATTGGAAAAACAGAGCTTGCTGCTCGCTTACCAGAAACCAGGCGTTCTTTGCATGTATGTCAGGCGGCTGGGCTGCATAACTGCTCACGCTGTGAAAAATGTTATCGCACCATGATCGCTCTGGATATTCTCGGGCTGAAAGAAGCTTTCAATGCCGCGTTTGATTGGTCTGATTACACACTTTTGAAGGTAAGCAAAGTCTATGTCGGCGGAGGGCTGCAACAGATTTTCTATAAAGAGATGATCTCTGCCGCGCAGATGCGAGGGCGTGAAGATGTCGTCAAGGCTTTGCGTTACTCTTCCCGCCGGTCTGGCCGCTTAGCGCCCTTTGTAGGCTTTGCAGAGCAGCTTGTGAAGCGTCCGATTGTTTGGCGGCTTGGCATAGCTTTGCGACGCTGGTTATTAAGTGGCTCAATTCAAAAAGAATACATTGCGCTTTGAGTTAGTAAAGATGCAAATGTAATAGACCGACGTTACTCGGTTGTGGCTGCCTAGAGGTATGATTAGCACTTAATCCGCTTTCAAAAAACTCAACGTGATCTTATCTGCGCTGACGAAACTTGCCCTGCGTAATCTGCTACGCCACCGTCGTCGCGCATTGATCGCCATATTTTCTGTGGCTTTCGGGACAGCGGCGCTCGCAGTAGCCAGCGGATTTATTGCAGGGATGTTCGCTGACTTCCGCGAAGCGACTATCGAGTCGCAGTATGCGCATCTCCAGATCACGCGGCCCGGCTATCACGAGAATGGCCTGGCTGATCCTGCCCGCTATGTGTTGCCGAATGATGCAGCGGCGCAATCGTTAAGTGCGCTGCCGCATATCCGCGCCTGGGGGCCCCGACTCGGTTTGACGGGTTTGGTCAGCCATGGCGAGTCCACGCTTCCTTTCGTCGGCGAGGGGTTTGATCCTGCTCATGATTTGACGGGCGACCGTTCTTTGACGATCATCCAGGGGCGCCGTTTGGGTGTGGCCGACCATGATCAAATTCTGCTAGGTAAGGGGCTGGCAACACTCATGGGGGTGCAGGCGGGCGATGCTGTGGTGGTGCTGGTAGATACACCCGCCAGTGGTTTGAGTGCCATTGATGCAAAAGTAGCTGGTGTATTCGAATCAGTGAGCAAGGCGTATGACGATAGTGCTCTGCTGCTTCACATTGATGCTGCACGCAAGCTGCTCAAGGTGGATGGGGCACATAGCTGGCTGGTTTATCTGGATAAAACAGAAAATACTTCGCGTGTGGCAAAGGCGTTACGCGCGCGCTTTGGTGCGCCCCAGTTTGAAGTGCGCACCTGGGATCAGCTGGCAGAGTTTTATCGGCGGGCTGTTGATTTGTTTCAACAGCAATTGGAGGTCGTCCGTTTTATTGTGGTGGCGATTATCTTGCTGGGGATCAGCAACACCATGATGATGAGCGTGATGGAGCGCACGGGAGAAATCGGTACGGCGATGGCGCTGGGGGTTCGGCCACGCATTCTGCTCGGGCAGTTTTTGCTAGAAGGCGGGCTCATTGGCTTAATCGGCAGCCTGGCGGGGCTTGCCCTGGCCATCGCGATTGGGTGGGGAGTCGATGTGCTGCATATTGATATGCCCCCACCGCCAGGACTGACGCGAGGTTATCTGGCGCATCTGTTATTCACCCCGGCTACTGTGCTGGAAGCACTACTGGTCGGCGTGGGCACCACGACACTGGCGAGCCTTTATCCGGCTTGGCGGGCGTCACGCATGGTGATCGTAGATGCGATTCGGCATAACAAATAAGGGGTTTATGTGTTCGAGCTTTTCAAGTTAGCCATGCGTAATGTTTTTCGGCATCGCGGGCGCACATTGATGACGCTGGCTTCTATCGTGTTTGGTGTGGCCGCGTTGATTCTGGCGGGTGGCTTTATTGAAGATACGATTGTGGAAACAGGCGAATCGATGATTCGTTCAAGTACCGGCCACCTGCAAGTTGCTCGCCAAGGATATTGGCAGTACGGGACGCGCAGTCCGGAAAAATACTTGATGGAGAATCCGGAAAACCTGCGTCGTGAATTGGCGGCAGCACCTGGGGTAGAGGATGTGATGTTGCGTATTGGATTCTCGGGACTGCTGGGCAATGGCCGCACGGACTGGCCAATTATTGGCGAGGGCGTAGAGCCCGCGCGCGAGAAGCGCCTGGCTAGCTACATTACAGTGGTTGCCGGCCGTCGTCTGACGGATGGTGACGCGTTTGGCATGATGATCGGTCAGGGGGTTGCAAAAGCGCTAAAGCTCAAGTCGGGTGACCCGGTCACTTTGCTGGTCAGCACGGCCGGAGGGGCAACCAATCTGCTTGAGTTTCAAGTCATCGGCGTTTTTCAGACGTTTTCTAAAGACTATGACGCTCGTGCAGTGCGTATTCCCCTGGCTGCGGCTCAGGAACTACTAGCAACGCCAGGGGCGCATATTGCGGTGGTTTTGCTTAAAAATACGATGGATACGGACCGTGTTGCAGGTTCTATGGGTGATAGGCTGAACCATCAAGGTTATGAAATGAAAACCTGGGTTGAATTGAATACTTTCTATACCCAGACGGTAACGCTTTATCGGCAGCAGTTTGGTTTTCTGGTGGTGATTATTCTGGCGATGCTGTTAATGAGCGTTTCTAACACGGTCAACATGGGTATTTTTGAACGTGTTAGCGAATTCGGCACGATGATGGCTCTGGGCGATCGCTCTTCTCGTGTTTTCGCGTTGGTTGTGATTGAAAGTTTTTGGCTGGGTCTTCTGGGTGCCGTAGGCGGCGTGGTTGTTGGTATCGCACTCGCCAAAGCAATTTCACTGGTCGGGATTTCTATGCCGCCACCGCCGAATGCAGACCAAGGTTATATCTCCCATATTCTGGTTGTGCCCAATGTTGTTGCTTTATCGTTTATGGTCGGAGTGTTAGCGGCTGTTCTAGCCTCGTTATGGCCAGCGCGAACAATCAGCCGCAAGCTGATTGCCGAGGCGCTGCGTGAGAGTGTTTGAGTGCTTTAAGATCATTAATCAGTGGGTAACCTGGGAATGACGGGGTTTATCGGCAGGATGATACAGGGTATCATTGTGCCGTTTATGCACTTGGCTTTGTCATAGTTTTCTCGTGTGGCCAAAGGCTTGCTTTCGCAACACATCTGCATTTTTTACATTATCTTGGGGCGCCTATGATTAAGTCCGCGTTGGGTCACACCGTTCGGACCACGACTTTGTTGCAGCTGCTGTTTGATTTTGGCTTCGTTTTTGTTGGTATTCTGATCGCGGCGATGTGGGTCAGAAGCGGGTTGCCGATTGACATGGTTGTGTTCGTTTCCTATGCGGCAATTCTTGCAGTGACTTTGTTAGCGGTAAATAGCTGGCTGGGGTTTTATCAAAGAATTCATGATCGTACGGTTGAGGATTCGCGCGCGCGCGCGGTGCTTGCTTTGCATCTCTCGATCCCAATTGCCTACCTGATTTTTCTGGTGTTGCCGATTGCCGAAGCCGATCGGACGTTTCTTGAGCTCAGCGGCATGGCCGCTCTATTTGGCATGTTGTCGCACCGCGTTTTTGCTTCACACCGCAAAAAAAATGCACGGGTCACCCATCGCATCCTGGTGTTTGGGGTAGGTCACGAAGCGGCCAAAGTGACTGCTGCGCTGAACCAGGAAGATCCGACTATTCAGGTGGTGGGTTTTTATCCTGGGCCGATGTGTAAGGAAGTTGTAGTACCCCAGGATCGCCTGCTTCCTCAATCAATGTCTTTAGTGGATACGGCTATTTTTCATAAAGTGGATGAAATTGTCGTTGCGATGGATGATCGTCGCGGGGGACGTATGCCATTGCGAGAGCTGCTCGATTGCCGGGTGTCGGGTATTTTGGTGTTGGATATGTCCAGCCATTTTGAGCGCATGCTGGGGCAGATTCGACTTGATGCCCTGCGGGCAGGCTGGCTGATTTTTGGTGATGGTTTCCGTCAGGGCATGCGGCGCTCGTTCATAAAGCGCGTGTTTGACATTATTGCGGCAGTTATCCTGCTGATTGTTTTTTCTCCCATTATGCTGATTACTACCTTGCTCATTTTGCTAGAGGATGGTGCTCCGATACTTTACCGCCAAGAGCGGGTTGGGCTGAATGGGCGGTTGTTTAATGTGATCAAGTTTCGCAGTATGCGGCGCGATGCAGAAAGCGATGGAAAGCCACGCTGGGCGACGGCCAATGATGATCGCACAACCCGGGTGGGTCGCCTTATCCGCAAGGTGCGAATTGATGAGTTGCCACAGCTTTTGTGTGTGCTCAACGGCTCGATGAGTATGGTGGGCCCACGGCCTGAGCGCGCATTTTTCGTCGATCAGCTGACCAAGGAAATTCCTTATTACGCCATACGCCACAGTGTGAAACCCGGTGTGACAGGATGGGCCCAGGTGAGGTATCACTATGGTGCCTCAATTGAAGATGCTGTACAAAAACTGCAATATGACCTTTACTACGTCAAAAATCACACCCTCTTGCTTGATTTGGTGGTGATCTTTGAAACTGTAGGTGTTGTTGTTGGCGGAAAAGGGGCGCAATAGATAATCTTCATGCTTTCAAGTCAGCATCGGCAACTGACTTTTCAATGTCATATGATTTGGGTCGAATAAATGCCTTGCGCCCCAAGTGATAGGCTAATAACGGGAAAGGCATGCGGATCCAGTGTGACCTGATGTAAAGTGCAAAACGGGCGAGCCATGCACTGAATGAGTTTGTACTCGAATGTACTGGCCTCAAGGCGTTTAAATAGCAGATATCCATTACCCAGGAGATTAACGCAGACGGTTTACCTAAGCTAGCCTCTGATCGAACAACCTCAGGCACAGGGGTATCGAGAATCAGTGTGGTATACCTCACTGCGTAATAGAGAGGCCGCGACAAACCCAGTGTTGCAGCGCGTAGCGCGAGTGTCTCAGAAAAATCAGGCAATGCACTAAATTGCCTGAATAGACAATCCAGGTCGAACAAGTCCCGCAAGCTCGACTCAAAATCTCCCTCGTGAAAGAGGTGTGTCGCGCTATGTAGCAACATATCTGTTGGCTGTAGCACATACAAATCAGCAAAATCCTTTACCGGTACTATTGCTGCTAACAACGCTGCTGGATTTACAGTCAGGCGTGCAGTTTCTGGCAGGATGGTATGGTGTACATCAATGGTTGTTCCACGCTTTACGTGGCGCATGGGTGGAATTTCATGCATCCATCGACGGTAGTAGCGCTGGTCGTATTTATCGTGGTGTGACCCCTGCCATCCATGAATCATCAATGCACTTTCGGTTTCGCCCAGCAGTTTTTTGGGAACAATGATGTCAACGTCAGAAAATGTTCTTCCACGTGCAGCTTCGAGGCCGGCCATTACATACGCTGCTCCCTTGAGAAGAATTGGCTTTATGCCGGCGTAGGCTAGCGCTCGGCGTATGCATTCAACTTCCCATCGTAAAGCAATTGACTGGCGTTCAGCCACGAGTACTGCTGATGTCAAATGATGTCGGGTAGCGATGGGGACATTTTCTAGCAGTCCCTGCTGAGTCAATACATTTGCTAGACGAGCCAACAAATTCGTCCGTCGACCTTGTCGGATCAATAGGTCCCATTTTTGAGCAGACAATTCGCGAACAATTTCTGGTGTGAGCAAAGCATTAACAATCAGATCACGATGAGGTGTCATGTTATTTTCCCCGAGCATAATTCCTCAAATGTGCGCACAGCATCGTCCAGCTGGCTATAGGTGTATTGGTAGCACGCGCACTGATCCACTAGATTCCCAACTGCCTCAAAGCCGTTTTCACCATGAATGTCGTAATTGAATGATTGCTCGGCAATAAGCATGAATGTGCGTGCTTTGCTATGAGGCTCCAGGAGAGGCAACATATTGGGCGTATATTTTGGGAGCACAATCCATGATGCGCGCACAGGCTCGCGTACGCGCACGGCACTTTGCGTCGGTGGACGAAGTAAAGCGACCGTTCCCTTGGTCGTATCAGGTACCGAATCAGTTAGCACGGCATCCGGCGCAAACTGCTTGATGATGCCTATTGACCTGTTTTTCAGGTTAATAGGCCGCGACATGCCAAATATTTCTCCGGTCGTCATATCATAAAGTGCCAGTTCATCCGAAAGCAGGCGCCACCCACGCATCACCAAGCCCGCACATAAAGTGCTTTTCCCAGAGCCTGGCGGGGCAGGGAGGATTGCTGCCTTTCCATTTTTTTCTAGTACGGCAGCGTGAATGATCAGATATTGATGACTATGTGCAGCTACGCACCAGTTAAGCCCCCATTCCAGCATGGCGAACGCTTGAACAGTTGGCAGGGGAATAAAGGAGGGGCGGCCATCGAAGAAGAAACGAACCTGCGGTTTCAACCAGCGCCATAAGCCTGGTTCGCTGGCAATCTCTACGTGGAAGTCGGCAAAAGCATCGATGGAGCTGACTTCAAAGTCAGCGTACATCACTGCAAAATCTCTGATCAGAGATGGCACATTGGTTTTTAGCCTCGTGACGAAAGGAGGCAATTTCAACAGCAATTCGCCCCGGTGGAGCAAATTAGCCAGTTCTATCCTAGGTAATTCAGATATTTTCAATGCGCGACGTCAGTGACAAGACCGATATCTTTGAGCTGCATCAAGGAAGCGAAAACATACTCTTGGATTATTTCGTCGTCGTGCTCGACAAAGAAGCTGGCCAATTGCTGTGCTAGAGCTTCAACGCTGAGTGGTGAAAGGCGAATCAAGCCAAGCAACTGCAACGCCATATCCTCTATGAGGTGCGTATCTCCCGTACGAACATTGTAGGCGACTGCCAAGCCGTCTTCAGTATCCCAGCTTTTGAGTTTTAGCTGCTCTGCAGGACTTGATAACCAGAGCGCTGCAGCATGAGTCATCGGAGTAACAATGATGAACGAACCTCAGTCCTTAAACAACGTAATTCGCAGACCAAAGCAACCGTTTTTACAGGTTGCCGGCCAATCCATTAAAGGGCAATCCAGTTGTCCTTCAGATACTTAACGATTGCGTCTGAGGTCCACGTTACCCCAGTGCCTGAGGGCGAGTATGAGCCAGATGCCATCCTTTGCAGATCTGGAAAGCCCAGACACTGCTCCATTTCATTTCTTGTGAGTGGCGAAAGGATTAAATAGTTAAGCTGAGCCGTAATGGTGGCCTTTTGCAAGGAAGTCCCAGAGGTGAGTACGTTACAGGCATATGCAGTCTGGCTGGCTGTTCCGCAATTAATCCCTTTGGACGTCAAATGTGAAATTTTTACTTTTTTCCAATTACTATTTACCGCATTTTTAATATCCGAATATTTGTCGAAAAATTTATTCCACGGGAGGGCACTGTATCCAACAGATCCCCGTGCGGTATTGTTTGCCCAATTAGAGATATACCACGTTTCATCAGGATAGCTCTGATGCCCCTCGTTCGTGCGTAAGCTGGTATTGGGATTGATGATTTCAGAACCCCAAGCAGAGGGGCTCTTGCAGTGCCAGGCGAGTGCAGGACGGCTAGCTAACGTTGCGACAATAGGCACAGCCACGGCACCAAGTTTTATGAGGCGGCGACGAGACGGAATTGATAAGTCAAGTGCTGTTGGTTTATCGACAGATAAGTCTGTTGAGTTATCAACAGGTTCTGGTTTTTGGCTGTCTTTATTCATGATCTATCCTATCTTTCTCATTAGATTCGACTACATCTGACGGAGAAGAAACAACTTTTATCCACCTAAATACGCTGAAATCTTACTACAGCGCATCCCAAAAATATATACTTTAATACAAGCATATTATATGCCAATATATGCATCCATATGATTATTTGTATATTATTGATTTTTTTTATCAGAACAGGTCGATAAGTGTAAAAGCTATCGACAATTAAAGAAGTCGTTGTTAGAAAAGCCATGCCAATTCAAACTTAAAGCTTCAAGCAAGCATTTATAAAGTGTATCAATATACCGACTGAGTTCTTTGATTCCGTGACGAGACTACGTTTCGAAATACAGATCGCTTCTTGTGACAGGCATTTCTCTGGATACTAGACAAGGGTAGATTGCTCTTTCTTTATGGTGCCTTTCTGTCTAGAAGTTCGAGCAGGAAGCTGGCTGGAATGGCGTAGCTGATGCCGGAAGGTTTTTCAAGCACGGATTCTTTTGTTCCCTTGACGAAAACCATGTTGAGTATGCCAATGACTTCACCACTGTCGGCATCAAAAAGCGGGCCACCACTATTGCCGGGGTAGGCGGTGGCATCCAGCTGGTAGATAGAAAACGAGCCACTACGCAAACGGCGAATGGGTTTTTCTTTAAGCTGGGCAGAGTTGTCCGCAGGTAGCGCGATCGGCGTAACCGAGGAAATGATGCCGCGGTGCGTTACAGGGGAAAACCCCAGCGAGCCACCGATTGGAAAGCCGGTAAAGGCGACGGATTGACCCTCACGTATTTCAGCAGCAGATTTTATTTTGAGTGCTGGTAACGGGGGGCCGGTAATTTTGAGCAACGCCAGATCATGTTCTTTATCGGTGATCTGTAGTACGGCATTTCGTCGATGCAGTACATCGCCCTGACGTACCAGTATTGCAAAGATTTCTTGTTGGGTTGCATCAAGATTCACCGCAATGACATGGGCATTGGTGGCAATGATAGAACCATCGCCCAGTGCAAAGCCGGTGCCTCGCATCAGAAACTGTGGACTACGTAATTGGCTAAAAGTGCCCACAACAACAATGGAAGGCTTGATGGTGGCTATGGTTTCCGGCAGATCTGCTCGTGCCCATAGGGCTGCAAGCAGTAAAACTGTGCCAAAGAGGAAACGCATAACTAAAACAGCAGCGTGATTTCGTTGCGAACGCCAAGTCATGGCCTGGATCGTGCCATGTGACGGTCAATTTGAGGAAGGTTGGGCGAGGGTTCCGTAATGGCTGGATTAAATGGATGTTCGCGTTGTGGAAACACAGCGAGAATACGTTGTACATAATTGCGGGTTTCGGCATAGGGTGGAATGCCAAGGTGGCGGTTAACGGCACCTTCACCAGCGTTGTATGCTGCCGCGACAAGAGCGACATTGCCCTTGAAATAAGCCAGGAGCCAGCGCAAATACGCTAGGCCTCCGCGCACATTTTGTTCCGGATCAAAAGGTTTTTTGACGTTGAACCGGGCAGAGGTATCCGGGATCAGCTGCATGAGCCCTTGTGCATTTTTGGGCGACAGGGCTTGCGGATTCAGATGCGATTCAGTATGCGCGACGGCAAAGGCCAGGCGCGGCATGACGCCGTATTCCGGAGCCAGGCGACTGATAAGCTCAGCTAAATGGCGTTGTTTTTCGCTGGTAAACACCCACTCGGTTTCATGAGTCAGCCCCTCACTGACCGCATTTTTTTCGTTGAGGCATTCGGGTGCTTCAGTGACGGGTTGGCCAACGATGGGCAACATTTTTCGGGATGGTTCGTGTCCTTGATCTGCAGCTAACTTGAAAAAGTAGGCCGCCAAGCCGTCATTGCGTGGCACGCCGCGACCATTCATGTGTATCCAGCCCAGGCTGTAAAGTGCTTCCGAGTCACCCGCCTTGGCACCTTGGCAGTAAAGGGCAGCAGCTTTTTTTAAATCTCTTGGCACGCCTTCGCCGTGTTCAAAGGCAAGTGCTTCTTCGCGCAAGGCACGCCATGTTTCAGTCGTCGTTTCTTGCGCGGCAAAAGTCGGCGCCGGTGAGACGGTGAACAACAGAAAAATTGCGGCCAGGGAGGCGATTAAACGCGCAACATGACGATTGGCGAAGGGTTTTTCGATTTTCATTGTCGTGCTTACGTTTACACGTGGCTACAAGCCCTTGCTCAGTTCGGCAACTTCGGCATGGGCCGAAAATTTCTCGCCGAGCTTGGCCAGGGTGTCCAATACCTGCTTGGCTTCCGCCTTCTTCCCAGCCTTGATGAGCGCTTTGGCATAGCTTAGGCGAAAGTCAGGATTTTGCGGGGCAAGCGATACCACTTTTGCAAGAAGCTCCGCTCCGGCGGCGGGCCTGCCTTGGGCGACATACAGTGTGCCCAGGGTTTCCATGATCGCCGGTTGGTTGGGTGCCAGTTTGTTGGCTTCTTCGGCATAGGCAACCGCTTTAGGATCGTTCAATTGACCGAGTGACCAGGCCAGATTGTTGAGGATAGCCGGATTTTTCGGTGCGACGGCCAGCATGGCGCGGTAATGACTAATCGCGGTTGCATAGTCTTTGCGTTTGTTGGCGATCTCGGCAACAAACGTGTGGAAACCTTGATCATTGGGGTGTGCCTTGAGCCAGATGTCGACGCTGTTGCCAGCTTCGGCTGTCTGGCCACTTTGCAAGAGGGCAACATACAGGCGTCCTGCCAGATCAGTGGTTGGCGCTGCTTTCAGGCCAGCACGGTAGGCTGTAGCGGCATCTTTCCAGGCTTTTTGAGCCAGCTGGATATCGCCTTCCAATAGGTAGCCGGCAGCCTCTTTGGGTTGTGTTTTCTGGATGGTTCGTGCCGTGGTGAGTGCATCACTAAAGCGCCCATCCGCCATATCCAGCATGATCTGGGCGCGTTGCAAGGGGAGGGCGTCTGGTTGCTTACCGATCCCTTTAGCAAGGGTGTCGCGAGCTGCCTGTTTATTTTTGGCAGCCAGGTAAATTTCGGCGATGCGTAGATAAGGCTGCGGGTTGTTGGGTAACAGGTTGGTAAGTTTGTTATAGGTTGTGAGTGCTTGATTGGTGTCTCCCGAAAGCTGATATACCTG
The DNA here is from genome assembly GCA_004322535.1 of Rugosibacter sp. Lineage (GTDB taxonomy): Bacteria > Pseudomonadota > Gammaproteobacteria > Burkholderiales > Rhodocyclaceae > Rugosibacter. The sequence goes on along the minus strand of SCUZ01000008.1, from coordinate 9,628 downwards.
TCCGGCAACCAAGAGTATTTCGGGGTTTTCGGGGAAAGCAGCCAGCGCTTCTTCCGTTGCGGCGCGCGCTTTATCCTTATCCTTGGCATTGAGGTAGAAGCTCATCAGCGCAAAGCGCGGCGTCGGGTTACTGATGTCCGCTGCAACTGCTTTTTTAAGCAGGCTGGCGACATCATCCAGACTTGCTCCTGTACGTGCTTTAAGCTGTGCTAACGAAAGCATGGCAGGAACATTTTTCGGGTCTTTGGCTATTACGGCTTCATAACGCTGACGCGCCTGATCGATTTTGTTTTCTGCCAAGTCAATCGCGACAAGATTAGTGGCTGCCGACAAATAGGTGGGATCCTCGGCAAGCGCTTTTTCAAAGCTCTTTTTTGCAGCTGGGATGTCTTTTTTGGCAACAAGCGCCTGGCCACGCAGGTTATGGACGAGCGGTGAGTTGGGCTGTTTTTTCTCCAGGTTGGCAATGGCCTGGAGTGCCTTGTCAAAATCTTTCTGGCGCATGGCTGAAGCAATGATCGCCATATCCGCTGTAACGCCAGAATCACTGGCGGCAATCTGTTCCAGATCAGCGAAGGCTTGCTCGGTATGTCCCAGGCGCATTTGGGATAGCGCCAGTGCAGTCTTGGCTTTACTATCTTTAGGGTCATGCTTTGCCGCTTGGCTGAAAAACTCTGCAGCACGCTCGGTATCCCCGTTCTGCATATACACTTCGCCAGCCAAAGTCAGCCATGCCGGGGGGACTGTGGCGCCTTGCAATACAGGCTGTAATGTGGTCAAAGCCTTGGCCGGTTGTTTGCTGCGCAAGTAGGATTTCACTAGCAGGCGACGGCTGTAATCAAGGCCTGGCGATTTTTGTAGCGCTTTGCTGAGAGAATCCTGTGCCTGAATGTCGGATTGTTTTTGGTAAGCAATCGCACCGGCAAGTTGCAACCCCTGTGGGTTATCCGGTTGCATTTTCAGCAGGTTTTCCACGGCATTGCCTGCTGTAGCAATATCTTTTTTGCTAAAAGCGATCAATGCCGTTAGATAGACTGTTATGGGTTGTTTCGCGGCGACTTTTTGCATTTCTGCTAGCTGCTTGGCTGCCAGGTCAAGTTTTTGATCCTGTATTTGAAGCATGATGATATTGGCGTGCACAGAGGTCGTATTGGGTTTTATTTCAAGCACTTTCTGGTACGCAGCTAATGCCTCTGGCAGTTTTTGCTCGACACGTTGAAGATCACCCTTGAAATGCCAGGCATCTGCTTCGCGGGGATTTTTGATCAAAACCTCATCCACTATTTTATTAGCTTCGGCTAGATTCCCTTTTATTGCTTCAAGTCGTGCTAACCCAAGCTGAGCGGGAGCATAGTGCGGTTTTGCAGCCAATGCTTCATTAAAAGTCGTTTTTGCCGATTCCATATTGGCGAGCATGATGTAACTTTGCGCTACGACAGTTTTTAACTCGGCAAGCTCTTCGGCGTTGGCCGTAGGCGTACTAGCGAGTTCATCAATGACTTTTTTTGCCTTGCCTTGCGCCATCAAGGCGCGGGCTAGTGGCGGCGTGACTTGTCCTGCGGATATCTTGAGCTCAATCGCTTTGCGGAGTTCGAGCTCAGCAGCAACAGGATCTCCGCTCTCAAGTAGGGCGCGTCCAAGCAAAAGCCGTGCTTCAGGAGAATGCGAATCTTTGTTTAAGACATTCTTGATTTGGATGATAGCCGCTGCCGGATTGTCTTTCTCCAGATATTCTTTAGCGGATGCCATCATTTTGTCTGGCGAACTACTATTACATCCCATCACGATAAGCGTTGCGGCGATGATTGCCATCCGGGCGAAGCAGGAGTGATTTTGGTTTCGCATGTCAGGAGTCAGCTTTTTGATTTATGAATGGTAAAAATGCTTATTGGTGCAGCTTGGCGGTTGATCTGTGCCGATGGCGATTATTGGACGATTACGTCTTTAACCCGAATTTATGCATTAAATCATACAGAGTCGGGCGGCTGATGCCAAGTAAATCGGCCGCCCGTGCAAGATTGCCATTACTTCGACTGACAGCAGCGATAATGGCTTGTCGTTCGGCGGTGTCGCGTATTGTGCGCAGATCAAGTGGCATGGTGTCTTCTGCAGATACCTCATCAAGTCCTACATCCTGCGCCGATAGGCTGTTGCCTTCTGCCATGATGGTTGCGCGTTTGAGACAGTTTTCAAGTTCACGCACATTACCAGGCCAGGAGTAGGTAGATATCGCGCGTACTGCTTCTTCGCTTAAGGAAAGCGAGCCGCGATTCTGCTCACTGGCAAACCGGCGGACGAGTGCATGCGCAAGTAATGCAGCGTCGCCGATGCGATCCCTGAGCGGGGGGATCATGATGACGATTTCAGCTAACCGATAGTAAAGATCTTCCCTGAAGCGACTTTCGCTAATCAATGTTTTTAAATTTTGATGCGTGGCGCAAACGACCCGCACATCAATGGGAATTTCTTGTCGTCCTCCAACCCGCTCGATGACGCGCTCTTGCAAAAAGCGCAGTAGTTTGGATTGCAAGGGGAAAGGCAAGTCACCAATTTCATCCAGCATTAGCGTGCCTTTGTGCGCTAATTCGATTTTTCCTGGGGTGGTTTTTGCTGCGCCAGAGAAGGCTCCTTTTTCATAGCCGAATAACTCGCTTTCCAGCAGGTTTTCTGGGATCGCTGCACAATTGATTGCAACAAATCGGGCGTCACTCCGGGGGGACGCATTGTGTACTCCACGCGCCAGAAGCTCTTTGCCTGTCCCGCTTTCTCCCAACAGCAAGACCGTGGCATTGGTGGGCGCCACTTTTTCTATCGTGCGGCAAATGCGCAGCATTTCCGGGTCGCGTGTAATCAGGGTACCTAAAGCATCTGGTTGCTGCATCGCTTGCAGACGGCGATTTTCTTGCTGCAAATCGTAAAACCGGAAAGCCCGCCCAACGGTTAAGTTGAGTGTTTCCGGCTCAAACGGTTTAACGAAAAAATCATAGGCACCCAGCGCAATGGCGCGCAAAGCATTGGCCTGCTCATTCTGTCCTGTGACGACAATAATTTTTGTATCCGGGCTGATGGCCAGGATTTGTTCCAGCAGCTTGAAGCCTTCCGAGACGGAATCAGCATCGGGGGGCAAGCCCAGATCCATGGTGACTACCGCTGGCGTGTAACGGCGAATTTGCGTTAGTGCGCTTTCGCGGTCGCCAGCGAGTAGCACCTCATATTGGTCAAACGACCAGCGTATTTGTTTTTGTAATGCAGGGTCGTCTTCTACAACCAGTAATTGGCGCAATTTTTCTGTTGTCATTTCATCTCCGGTTGCTGCAAATCGGACATTGTTCGGATTTCAAGCAAGGGTAGCCTGACGCGGAAACGAGTGCCGACATTTTCTTCACTTTCAACATGAATTTCCCCACCTAATTCTTGTATGTATTGGCGGCTTTCATAGGCGCCTATGCCCATGCCGGCCTGTTTGGTTGTTTGAAAGGGTTTGAAGAGGCGCTCGCGAATGAAGTCAGCCGACATGCCTTGTCCCGTATCGCCTACTTCAATTTGCGCCATGCCTGCCTCACGCCGAACAGCCATCCAGACTTGCCCGCTGGCGGGAGTCGCATCAAGTGCATTTTGCACCAGGTGGCCGATAACTCGCTCAATTCGTTCCTCATGCCCGCGAATAGAGACGGCATCGTGAATTGTGAGGTCAACCGCAGGCAAGGCATCTGCCTTCGATTTTTGCACTCGACGGGCAATCTCATCAAGACTCACTCCGCTAAAACTGTCGGCAGGTGTTGCGCCTTCGCGTAACTGCAGCATCAATTGGCGCATCCGGTCGACCGCGTGATTAACCGTTAGCAGCATATCTTTTTGAAATTCAACATTGCCCGCATGACGTTCGGCATTGCGTACCATGAGCGACAACTGCGTCAGGATGTTTTTCAGGTCATGTACAACAAAGGCGGACATGCGATTGAATGAGTCGAATTTGCGGGATTCCAGCAAAGCTTCAGTGGCCTGCATCTGAGCGAGAAAAGTCGCGGCCTGGCGGCCGGCCGTTTTGAGCAAGTCATTCACTTCCCAGTTGAGGTCTATCGGTGTGCGCGATGTCGTCAAGAGAACAAACCCCACCATGCCAGCTGATGTACGCAGGGGAATGACCAGCCAGGCATTGGGCATTTCAAGTAGCCACGGAGGCAGTGTTAAGTCGCCATAACGTCCCGGGCGTGAGCGGAACTCTTCCAGACTCAGCACCCATCCAGTGACATCCAGTGAGCTAATCATTGAGCTGTTACTGGGTTCGATAATATCAGAGGGCGGAAAATTCCAGCGTGCGGTTTGAACAAATTGGCGTCCCGCGGCGTCTTTAGTCCACAGCGAGCCAGCCGGACTTTCAACCATCTCGCCCAGGCCGCGAATCACTTGCTGCCCTAGTTGTAGTACGCTGTTCTCCGAACACAGGGCATTGGTAAATTTCAGCCATTCTTCCCGGTAGTCATACCGATAACGGAAAAAATTCTTCCCGATCACCACTTTGATGCGTGAGCGGATTGATCCGGAAAGCCCGAGCAGCATTAACAAAAGCAATGCCGCAAACAAGACGGCAATCTGCAAAGCGCCGCCCCAGCTGCCCCCGAGATAACGCACGTAATAACCCGCCGCAGAGGTGGCCAGAAGGTACAAGCCAACCAGCGCAAGTGTGGTGGTCTGAAATACGGCTGTCTTGGATAGAGTGACGTTCAGCGGGCGAGAGCGGGTGCGATAAACCGTAAGAATCACCAAAGGGATGATGAACACATAGGCAAAGCCGCGAATGGCGAAAGCGTCTTCATCTATCTGTTTGAACATGACGGTCGTAGAATAGTAATAGAGGTCGAACAAGAAAATGGCCACCAGCCCGATGGCTAACGGCTTGATGTTCCAGCGCGAATCTTCGGTTGTATTTCTGTACAGCTGTTCAACCAGCACAATGCCAAATATCACCAGCGCCAGCCCAGCGTAATGTGCCGTATGTTCAGCAACGAGAGAAAGTGGATCAATGAGCCGGAAACTTTGACTAAACAAGCTGATAAAAACGAGCGTGCCGCCGACAAAAATCAAGCGGGTTGGACGCCATTGTGGCGGTGGGCTGCGATCAGTCGAAGAGGGCAGCAGAAGCAGGGTTAGCAGCATGAACCAAGCGCCGTACCGCAGGGCATCCAATGCTTCATGGATGGGCGGCAGCGCGGGGGCATTGAGCAGATGAACGCTGGCGCCTGTGGCTGCCCATAGGGCGGAGAGTGCAACAGCCGATATCAGTGCATAGTTAGTGCGGTTTGGCGCTGTTGTACGGCGCAGGCGCACCAAGTGCATCGTCAAGGCAAGGTAGCCCAGAGTGGCCAGCCCGTAGCCCCATAAGGCAAGGAGTGATAGCTCGCTATTCATGATACGGCCCATTGTACACCGCATGACATGGTCTTAATTTTTGCGGGTGGACTGCGGCTGGCCACCATCATTAAGTCACGCTATATGTATGGGAAGCCGTTAAACTCTTGGCAGGTTATGTCATATAAAAGTCGGCGCTGGTGATACGGTGTTTATGTCAATCCGGTTATGAAAACCGACAGGATATTGAAAGGAAAGTGCGCCATATGATGCTCGACGCCTGCATACTCTGCAGTCACGCGCCGTTGGAAATTCTCGATACGCACGCCGCGCGTTGTCCTCAATGCGGCCTGCTGCATAATCGGGAAGCTGAAGAGATGAGCTACATTGAAGGTGGTGGACAGGCCGTGCCCGATGACGCGAAGACCCGCTGGCGGCTGATTAACGCCCGGCGGCGGCTGAATATCATTGCACCGCATTTTGCTGGCCATGACACATTGATCGACATCGGCTGTGGATCGGGCGAAATGCTGCTGGCCGCCAAGAGGCGCTTGCCCCATGTGCTGGGTTTCGACACCAACCGCCCGTTGATTCGCTACATCCGCGAGAACCTTGGTCTGCCGGTTATCGAGAGCTACTTTGATGACGCTGTGATCGAACCCGATCTTTTGACCCGCAAAAAGATTTTCACGCTCTCGCATGTACTGGAACATCTCGAACAACCGCTCGGACTGGTCAAGCAAATCCATGCTGCGATGTCGCCGGGTGATCTCCTTTACATTGAGGTGCCGCTCTACACTGGACAATCGTTCTGCCAGCAGGGTTATCGCTGGAACCTCTGGGCCGCCGAGCATCGCGCGCTGTATTCGCCGCAGGCGCTGGACTTCATCGCTACTCATTGTGGCTTTAAGATGCTCTCGGTCGGCACGCGCATCTTTGCGCGCGGCTCCTACAGCAAAAAAACAAGGCTGCGGCTCTTCTTTCGGCAACCTTTACGGTTCCTCAAATGCCTGGCGACGAAGCCGCGCACCCTGAGTATCGCCGACGTGATGATCGGAGATTACGGGTTTGTTGTATTGCGCAAGCCGTAGCTATTCCGCATCGGCAAGGCCAAAGTGGATGACACCGGTATCTTTCGCGGTTTTTGAGAACGCTTGCCGGCGACGATATTTTTCCGGGTTTCGGCAGGCGACAGTGACGACATAGACAATGTACCAGGGGTTATCGTTGCTGCTCTGGTGAATCACCTGAAAACCCTGCTCTTCCAGCAGACGCTCAATGCACATCGGCGTGGGCCGCCACCAGTCGCCGAATGAGTTTTCGATGTAATGCACTTGTTGCAGGAATGGCGTCACCAGAATAACGGTATCGTGACTCAGGGCGCAGATGTTGGCGATGGCTTTCCTGATGTCGAAGACATGTTCCAGCACAGTGTGGTTGAAGGCGACCTGGTACTGGGCCGCAAGTTCTTGTGGTAGATCGGCCTCAAGATCAATGAATACCTCGCCATCTGCGCCGGTGATGCCGCTTTCGCCTCGATAGTTGGAGGTGTTATAGGACGTCGCTGCCGTGAAATAGTCGCGGTAATGTCCGCCGGTCTTGTCCTCGTCACGCCAGCCGCTGACGTTGATGACAGCACCATCAAACAGCGGCGCAAATTTTCGTAACTCGGCATTTGACCAGTTGCGTGGTCTGACCCCATCGCGGTCAATGCGCTTCATCGCATTGACCGAAATGCGATGGCCAGCGAGCACACCCTGCTGCACCAGCTTGCCGATGAGCGGCAGGCGCATCAGTCCGGTCAAAAGTGTTTCCAGAATCTTCACATTTTCCCCTTTTGCAGCTTACAGTTTGAACACGATGGCTTGTCCTGTAGGCAGAACCAGCGGCACTTCCGGCTTGTCGGCAAAGAATTGATCGACGGCTTCCCTCGCGCCTGGGCAGGACATGAAGCCGTAATCGTCGAAGACGATGATCCCGCCAGCACTCAGGCGCGGGTAAATAAAACGGCAGCTATCCAGAATACCCTGGTAAATATCAAGATCGATATGGGCGAACGCAATGACATCGGATTCGAGCCCGACAAAGGAAGCGGGAATAATTCCTGGATGGTAGGTGACAAAAGCCGGTGTGCCGACAAGTGTCTGTACGCCTTTCAGGCTGGTGTCCGAAAAGTCGCCTGCTTGATGAATATCCTTTTCGGCATTGGTTTTCGGCATGCCGCCAAAGGTATCGAACAGACGGAGTTGTTTCCCGGTGGAATTTGTCTCCAGAATTTTTCTCAGCAACAAGGCCGTGCCGCCCCTGAAAACGCCGGCCTCGTAGAAACTGCCGCTTATAGACAGAGACTGGCTGGCCAGAGAATAGAGCATCCAGGCGCGGGCAGGGGAGACCAGGGTGAACTTCCTGATCGCGTCAAACAATGAACCGAATTCGCCATAGCCCAGCCACGGGCTGAACACACCGTCGTAAAACCGCCGGTCGGGAATTTTGTCGTAGCGCTTTTCTTCACGGCGCTTGCGACGGTTCCGGATGGGTGAGGAAATGATTGGCGGGATGAATAATTTCAAAAACTTTTCAAGTTGTCTCATAGTGCTCAATGCCATAGTCCAGTGCTGTAGTCGTAAGAGGTAACGTGATTGCGCGCAAAGCAAAAGGCATTTTTTAAGTAGTCAAGTCGTCATGTGGAGGCTATGGGAGTGGGACCACATTTATTGCGCCAGTTTCGAGCCAAGAGTTACACACCGTTATAATCCTTGGGAGTCGTGAATCTGTCAGTCACCACGATTGTAACGGGTGTTTGTTCATCCGCCCGATGAGGTTCTGTTTTCAACCCCCATTTTTTTCTGAAAATAACTCTCTTGCGCCTCAACCTACGCGAATCTCTGCTTTATCTGGTAACACGGCTGCTCGCTCGCGGCGACCGCCGAGCGCGGGCGATGGCGGACTATCGGCCAGACAATGTGCAGCGTATCTTGCTGATTTCATCGACAGCGTTGGGGGATACGGTGTTATCCACAGCAGCGATGGGGGCGGTGCGGCAGCGCTTCCCCGCTGCGCGCATCGCTGCACTGATTTATCGCGACTATGTGCCGCTATTTGACCAAGCAGATTTTCTTGATGAGGTCATCCCCTACTACGGCGGTTGGCAGCGGTTTTTTTCAACGATCGCCGCGCTACGGCGCACGCAGCCCGATGTGGCGCTGGTTCTGCATGGCAATGAGCCACAGGCGACGCCCTTGGCTTATTTTTCCGGCGCGCGTTTTATTTTCAAGCTGCCCAATACCAGCCGCTTTGCTTTCTTGCTGTCTAACGTGCGGCCTCGGCTGGGTTGGGTTGATTTTCCGCAGCATGGCATGCATGTGCGGCTGGCTGTGGCAGAACTGGCAGGTGTCAATAATATTGATGTGCGTATGCGGCTGCCTGTGCCAACGCTTGCGCAAGAACATGTTGCGCATTGGCTAGTGCAGCAAGGGGTGGCTGCTACAGATACCGTGATTGGTTTTCAGGCCGGCGCATCGAGCCGTGGGCGCATGTGGCCGGTGGCGCATTTCGTTGCGCTGGCACGCCAACTGCTGGCCATGCATCCTGCGTATCGCTTTGTGATCACCGGTGCGCCGCACGAGCGGTTGCGCTGCGAAGAAATTGCCAAGGGTATTGGTGTTGGGGCCATCGTTGCTGCCGACGCGCTACCGATTGAAACCTTGCCCGCGCTGGTGCAACGCTGCGCCGTGTTGGTGACGGGCGACACAGGCACGCTGCATGTTGCCGTCGCCGTCGGTACGCCCACGGTATCTTTGTTCGCTGTTTCCAGCCCGGCTGTTTCCGGCCCGGCTTATGATCTTGAACGGCATATTGTCATTCATCATCCAGCACCAGCGGGTGTCCGCTCCAAGACTGATAATGATCGCTGGATGGCGCAGATCCCGTCAGGCGAAGTTGCTGCGGCCGTGGCGCAGCAACTGACGATGCGTAGCCAGAAAGTGGCATATGACTAAGATAGCCCGCCGCATCCTGCTGCTCGACACCGGCAACGAATGGGGCGGCGGCACCAACAGCATGATCGAGTTGCTAAAGCGTATCGACCGCACACGCTTTGCGGTGACGGCTTGTTTCTATCACAACTATCGGCATGGGGATTCGACACTGCGCGAGGCGCTGGCAGCCATCGATATTCCGCTGCTCATCCTGCCCACACGTCACCAGCCGTGGTGGGCCAAACTCGCCAAGGAGTTGGCGCGCGGGTTGTTGCCCTGGCGCAAACCGTTGCGTGTGGCGG
>SCUZ01000079.1 GCA_004322535.1 Rugosibacter sp. | reverse complement strand
ATCTTCATCAGCTTCGGCAATATTGGCCAGATATTGGCGCGCAAGGAATTCATCTACACGCTGGACTTCAAGATAGCGACCCTCACAAAAATTGCCAGCGTAGTCACCACCGTGATCGCCGGCATCATGCTGCGTGATTACCGTGCGCTCGTGATCGGCATCATCGCAGGGTATACCGTTCCCGTTTTCTTGAGCTATCTGTGGCATCCGTATCGCCCGCGCTGGAACACCTCAAAAATTGGCGAAATATGGACGCTCACCAAATGGCTGATGGTGGCCCGCGCGGGCCAATTCATTTTGCGCAAAGGTGACGAATTTGTCGCCGGCCGCATCGGCACTACGGCACAGTTCGGGCTGTATAACGTCGGCTCTGATTTTGGCCAAACGCCCGTAGGCGAAATTGGCCCGGCCATGCTCAAAGCCCTTTTGCCCGTGCTCTCTTCGCTTGAGGGAAATATCGAACGCACCAATCAAGCGGTGATCAAAACCATCGCAGCTGTCAATACCGTCATCTGGCCCATCGGGCTGGGTTTCATGGCGATTGCCGCCCAGGCGACCGAGCTTGCGCTGGGCAGCAGATGGATGGATGCCGTGCCTTTCATTTCGTTGTTTGCCTTGGCTTCCGTATTGCAAACCATGACTTCGCCTGCCAATACGCTGTTAATCCTGCATGGACATACCCGCTCGCAAAGCCAGATTGTCTGGATCGAATTTGCCAGCTTTGTGCTTGCCGCGATTGCACTCGTCCCCGGCTTTCATCTGATTGGGCTTGCCCTGGCACGAACAATCAGCTCTGTCGTCAGCTCGCTGGTAACATTGCTCTACACCCAAAAAATTTGTCAGCTGCCCATGAGTGCTGCGCTTCAAACGATAATCCGCCCGCTAGCAGGCGCTGTCTTGATGTATGCGCTGGTGACTTACATGATCACCTCACTACTGCCAGGGATGATCGCCTCGCCAGCACTAGGATCACTAGGGCTTGCCGCTGCTATACTTTCCGGCGCGGTGTTCTTCATGCTATGGTCATTGGCGAGCTGGCACTTTAGCGGGCGACCTGAAGGGCTGGAATCAACGATCATGGACAAAATCATCCAGTGGCGCATGAGCAACGCAAAACTGTAAGACTTCTCAATCATCTTCCGCTTGCAAAGCCTGGACAAACCATGCCACTTAGTGTCATAATAAAAATGTGAAGCGTGTATTCAAAACCCGGCATTTCTGCCGCTGGATGCGAAAAACTGAATTAACCAACTACATGCTTTGCAACGCAGTGGCAGAAATGGCTCAGGAGCTGATTGATGCCGATCTCGGTGATGGCGTCGTGAAGAAGCGAATCGGGCTTGCCGGTCGCGGTAAACGCGGCGGTGCACGAATACTTGTCGCAACCAATAAGGGAGACCGGTGGTTCTTCGTTTTCGGGTTCGAGAAAAATGAACGCGCCAACGTCGCAGACGACGAGTTGGCTGCTTTGCAAGACATTGCCGCGCAATTGTTGGCCCGAGATGGCTGGCAACTGGACGAGGCAATTAAGGATGGTTCGCTACAGGAGATTTGCGATGACGACAAAGATCAAGACTAAAGCCAAGAGCCGCCTCTTTGAGGCCGTGCATGAAACGGCCGGCGACCTTCATCGTCTCGGCTTCATTGACAAACGCAAGATGAGCAAGTTCGATGCACTGTGCCTCAACCCGGTGCCGGAGTACGACAGCCAAAAAATACGTGCGCTGCGAGATCAACTGCAACTCAGTCAGGCGGTACTCGCGGCCGTGCTGAACACCAGCCTGTCGACAGTCCGTAAATGGGAAATTGGTGACAAGCATCCCAGCGGTCCATCGCTCAAGTTGCTCAATCTTCTGGATCGCAAAGGACTTGAGGCTGTTCTTTAGCAAGCTTGACCACCCCATTGTCGCATCCGATACGCATCAACAATACACACATGCAAGGCTACATCACACTCGCCACCGGCAGCCGCTTTTATCTTGACCTGGCGATGAATCTGGTGCTCTCATTAAAACTCAATGACCCCACCCGGCCAGTCTGCATGGTGACTGACCGTACCATGGAAATCCCAGAGGATTACCGCAAATACATCGACCAGATTACTTTTCTTGATGCCAGGCCCGGGTTTCACGGCTGCCTTAACAAGTTGCGCATGAATGAAGTCAGCCCGTTTGCAGAAACGATGTTTGTCGATTCCGACTGCATTCTGCTCAAAAATGACATGGACAGGCATTGGGCCAAATTCCAAAGCCCCGGCTTTTGCAGCCCGGGTGGAAAAGTCACCTCAGGCCGCTGGTACGGCTTCGATATTGCCGAGGTGATTAAAAAACTCGGCATCGACTACATGCGCACCTTGAATTCCGGTGTTTTTTATTTCCGCCAGGGCAGTGAAACCGACCATTTTTTTGCCACCGCGCTGGACCTGGTGGAAAACCACAAGGAACTGCTCGGCTCATTTCACCGCAACAAACTGCAACTGGCCGACGAACCCTTCATTGGCGCCGCCCTGGGCAAGCTGCATACCCCGACAATCAGTTACAGCCCGGCAGAAGGCACTATTCAAATCACGACGATCAACGCCTCCAGCATTCACTTTGACCCCTTTACCCGCACCAGCCAAATCACCCGGCATGATGACTTTCGTCTACTGGGGCGTTTTTTCCCGCGCAAACATGTGCAACATTCACCCTCGTTTGCACACTTTGTGAAGCTCAAACCCAAGGCCGTCTATCAGCGCATTTCAGACCAACTGCGCGACCATTTCGGCCTGCCCCGCTTCGCCGCATGATGACAACTGCGCCTTGCCTGCTTTCCTGTTACATCCTCACCTATAACAGCGAACGCCGCCTGGCGCAGGTCCTCGCCTCTATTCAGCAGGTAGCGGATGAAATTCTCGTTGTGGACTCCGGCAGCACAGACCAAACACTGAGCATCGCCCGCCGCTTTGGCGCAAATATTCTCACGCGCAGTTTTGACAACTTTCGCGACCAGCGCATTTTTGCCGAAGACCACTGCACCCATCCGTGGGTGCTGGCGCTGGATTCGGATGAAGTGGTTTCCGACGAACTCCAAAAACGCCTGCGGCAATTAAGGCAGAGCAATTTTCAAACCTCGGCAGGCACCACGCCTGACGGATTTTCCATCCGGCGAAACTGGTTTTTCATGGGGCAACCCGTGCGCAATTTTTACCCCGTCAAAACACCCGAATTCATTGTTCGCCTGTTTCAGCGCGAGCGGTTAAGCCATCGCGGCAGCCGCATCATCCACGAGCAACTACAGCTCGACGGCGCCAAAATCAGCGCCCTTGATGAGCCGCTGCTGCATTACAGCTGCGACAGCATCGATGACCTTTACGCAAAAATCGGCCTCTACACCAAACTCGCCGCAGAAGACATGCAAGCCAAAGGCGAGCTGTCGTCCTGGCTGAAAATTTACGCTTACCCCTGGATGCTCTGGGCGCGATGGCACCTGCTCTATGGCGGCTGGCGCGATGGCGCCCCCGGACGGATTCTCGGGAAATATGTGCGGGATACGGTTTATCTCAAGTATCTCAAGCTCAAGTACCTGGGTACGGGAAAATGAGAGGCAGCGATGTCGATGCGCGCTGCCCTCGCCAAAAGTCGGCGCTGGTGACACGCCGCGAAGCAAGTCCACTTTTCGGACGGCGGCATAAGCCATGACGCCACCATCCAGCACACGTCGGGCGCTCTTGCTGACTTATCACGACCCGCAATGCACGAACTATGGCGCAGGGCAACGAACGCATTTTTTGCTCAAGGCGCTTGGCAAACATCTACCGACTGATGTCGTTTTATTTTCCGAATCCAGCGGTGCTAACACCGCATCCGATCTGCCGGATGAACTCGGTGGCGGCAAGCTGTTCTGCATTAACTATCTGCCGAGAAGCTTTCTCGATCGCGCCTGGTGTGGGCTCGCCTCAAAACAGCTATCAAAGCTTCTTGCGGCCACCATTGACTTCAATCAATATGACTTCATCGTTTGCCGCTACATCACGCCTTATCTGAAATGCCAGTTACCCAGCAATAAACCACTCATCATCGACTTTGACGACCCGGTGTACAGCGTGTCCTGGCGATCATTGCGCAAACCCCGCGCGATCATCAAGGAAACCGTGAAATGGCTGAATCAACTAATCATCAACGCACGGTTGAAATCAGCACGCGCCCAGAGCGCACGCTTTTTATTCGTTTGCGAGCGAGATCGAGCCGCCTTCCCTCAACTAAAAGGCGCATTACTTCCGAACATTCCCTTGTTTCCGCAGTATCCATCCGATTACTCGGCGTCAAACGGGAAAACGCTGCTGTTTGTCGGCCTCATGTCCTGGCAGCCGAACATCATTGCGGTTGATCACTTTCTAGCCAATATCTGGCCGAAGATTCTTAAAAAAAATCCGGCTGCCCACTTCAGAATTGTTGGCAAAGCAACATCGGAAAATCTGCAACGCTGGAACACATTTCCGAATTGCACTGCAGATGGTTATGTCGAAGACATTGATGATGCCTACAGAGAAGCCGCTGTCTGCGTTGTTCCTATTTTATCCGGCGGTGGCTCAAACATTAAAGTGCCGGAAGCATGCGCGCATAACCGCCCTGTCGTTGCGAGTACCTATTCCTTCAATGGATGGAAGAACGACCTCGTCGCAGGGAAAGACATCCTCGTTGGCGACAATGATGAAAGCTTTACCAAACACTGCATACTCTTGCTTACCGATAAGGAATCTGCAATAAATATTTCCCGCAGTGGCCATAGAGCCATTTCATCAAGGCTATCCTTTGAGTCGTTTACAAAGCAGTTGCATCAAGTAGTTTCTGCAGCAGTGCGTGAGAGAATTACCTCGCAATGAGTCTGGTTCGTCTGAAACAGATTACAGCAGACGACAAAAGCGCAGTTTTTAGGGATTCACTAAACTTAGTCGCTAGCGATCCAACCTACCCCTGCTCGGACTTCAGACAAAAGAAGCTTGCTTTAAGTCCTTTAATTTTTAAATATATTTTTAAAATTTCTTAAGAGAGGGCAAGGGAATCGAACGATGGACTTAATTAATAAAATATTAAGAAATGTTAGATTTCTAAAAAATCTCTATAGAAACAAGGGCGCTGTTCGAACGCTATTGGAATCCGGGAATATTGGGTTCATTAAATTTTCCCCTCTAGGTCACTTTTATTCTCCTATACCTGACTTTCACGAAATTGACTCAAAAGCTGAACATATTTTCGACAGATCAGAAAAGGATATACCAGCAATAAATATTAACGAGAATTCGCAGATCCAGCTTGCAAATAATTTTTCCTCTCTATATGCGGAAATGCCATTCCCCGAGTCCAAATCAGGTAAATGGCGTTACTTTCTTGACAATTCGTATTTTAGCTATGGTGATGGGATCATTCTTTACTCTTTTTTGAGGCACTTTAGTCCAGCGCGCATAATTGAAGTAGGGTCTGGATTTTCCTCAGCTGCAATGCTGGACATAAACGACTTGTTTCTTCATAAAAAAGTTGAGTTTACGTTCATTGAACCCTTCCCAGATCGATTATTCAGTCTTCTTTCTCAAGAAGACAGACAGAAAGTTAAAGTTGAAATCAAGCCAGTGCAGGAGGTTGAATCGAATATCTTTAGCTTGCTCGAAGCGAATGACATTCTGTTCATTGATTCGAGTCATGTAGCAAAAATCAATAGCGATGTTTTGCATATACTTTTCTACATCCTTCCTCAACTAAAAAAGGGAGTGATAATACATTTTCATGATATTTTATGGCCCTTTGAGTATCCCAAGAATTGGTTAGAAGGGGGGCGGGCATGGAATGAGGCTTACATTCTTCGAGCCTTTTTGCAGTACAACTCTGCTTTCGAAATTCTATATTTCAATTCCTACATGGTGCTACATCATGCTGATTTTCTTGAAAAATCAATGAATAGCATATTGAAAACACCTAGTTCAAAGGTAACACCCGGGAACACAAGCTTGTGGATAAGAAAAGTGCTCTAACTCTAACAAGCGGGGAGAACGTATGCCCGGGCCATCACCTGCCATGTACCGGAGAATATCCGCAGCGTGGAAAGATTTGGGTTATTCCGCAATGAATCTGGTTCGCCTGAAACAGGTTGCAGGCAGAATTGCCAATGCCATACTCTCGAATACCGAATTTTCAGGCTTGAATGAGATCAGGCATCTGAAAAGACTGTTCGACTTTCTGGATATCGATTGCGTTCTCGACGTCGGCGCTAACGCGGGGCAATATGCAACCATGCTGCGTAAAAGGGTGGGGTTTTCGGGAAAAATTATTTCATTCGAGCCCAACCCTGCATTGCATCCTGAATTACTCAAGCGATCACTATCTGACGAACATTGGCACGTCATGAATATCGCACTATCTGATACCGAGGGCAGCTTGCCTTTCAATATCATGGCAGAAAGCCAGTTCAGCTCGCTAAAGACACCTAATACAGAAGAATATACCGGCCTTTCTCACTTAAACAAAGTTCAGCAGATTGTCACCGTACCGTGCTTTCGACTTGATACTCTGTTTGCTGAACTCAGAGCAAAGCATCCATTCGCCAGACCATTTCTAAAAATGGATACACAAGGCAATGATGGGGCGGTACTCGAAGGTGCCTGCAACATCATCGGAGAAATTCGCGGGCTGCAAAGTGAACTCAGTTTTAAGCGTTTATACAAAGACGCTCCATCGTATGATGAAGCATTGGCTGCCTATGCACATGCGGGTTTCGAGCTAAGCGCTTTAGTACCCAACAACGCTGGTCATTTTCCATTTTTACTGGAAATGGACTGCATGATGATCAACAAGAATTTTCTCGCCGCTAGATAAAACGCCAGAATCATCATTTACAGCATGACGACAAGAAGCCATCCACCCTTTCCATTGACTCAGCGCACCTGGGTAATTCAGGCTTGAATCCGTTCTTTTCACAATCAAACCTTCCACACGATAATGCTGGCAGCTCTTAAATGTCCAGTCCTGCAAAAATCGGCGCTGGTGACACGGCAATTCTTTGCAAGCTCATCCTAATCACACCATGAAAATTTTGATTTGCAGCCTGCCCTCAGCAATAGGTGGGATGGAGCGCCGCATCGAAGCAGAAATTCGGCTCTTGACCAAGCTGGGCCATGAAGTTCTGGTTGCGTCCAGAGACTTCCCCGCGCTGAATGAATGGAAGTTCGACTTAACCCATACGGGTGGCCGCTATATCAAATGGCGCCCTTACAAGTTTATCGAACGCCAGCATTTCGCCGCCCCTTTCCGCTGGCTTGCCCTGGCTACGCTACCGGCACTACGGCGGCAACGAATTGATTTTGCCCACATTGCCATGCCCTGGAATTTTGTCGGACTCTCGATGGCCTATGTCTTAAGCAAAGCCAACATTCCTTTTGTTTTCGGGATCCACAGCAAATTCAACGACAAGCGCCTGCCTGAAAAAGGCTGGCCATTTGCAACCAAGGCTCTTGCCAGCCTCATCGGGGGATATGCCGTATCCGAGCCGGTAAAAACAGCTTTTGTAAGTTTGTACGATGGTCTTCTGCCTCCGTCTGTCTCCATTGAAACCATTCACAATGGCATTGATATCGCGCGGTTCAAACTCGACCCGACCATCCGGAAAAACCTGCGTCACCACCTGGGGATTGCCGAAGAGGCTTTTGTCGTCTTGTTTTGTGGCCGCCTTGACGCGAACAAGCTCCCCTTGTTCGCGTTGCGCATATTTGCTGAGTTTGTGGCCAACCATCGCCAAGGGCGATTGCTGGTCGTCGGCGACGGGCCAGAAATGGCGGCGTTAAAAACACAGATTAATGCGTTACAGCTGCAAGATAAAGTGATTCTGACCGGACAAGTCGCCGACCCCGCTCCGTATTACAGTGCCAGTGATTGCTATCTATCAACAAGTGTACTGGAAGGCTACTCCTTGACAACGGCTGAAGCGCTCGCCAGCGGCATCCCCGCCATCGTGCCGAATGACGACGTATTTACCTCGGTGTACGGTGCATCCACTGCGGTACAGCGGTGCAACCCTGATGTTCCGGCTGAATGGTGCCAGGCGCTGCTTTCCGTCGCACGGCTTGATGCCGCAGCCAGACAATTGCTCAGCCAGTCAGCACAAACCTTTGCCCAAACGCATTTATCCGTAGAGTTCATGAATCAAAAACTGGCTTTGTTTTATGAGAACATTGCTTCAGAATGCAGCCACTCAACGCCACTATGAAAGTAAAACGTTCACCGTGACTACTCAAAAAACATCATTTACAGTGCTAAAGCCTGTTCCCAGCCACTCTTATCGGTGGTGAAGTACTGACGCAGCCCATTGATGTGAACAATGTCATGCTTTCACACGCAGTTGGCTTTGCCATGACGGTCTGACCTGCCTGGACTGCATGACCCACGTACGATTTTTTCAAGATAGTGACCTTTTAGAAAAAAATGCTTTTAGCGACAATTGATTTTTGAGGAGAATAAAGAATGGAAAGAATCTGCAGCCCTCACAAGATTTTCATTTCATGAGCACATTAAACCCTCACCAACACGCTCCGCTGGTTACAGTTCTCATTCCTGCTTTTAACGCTGAGAAAACAATTGAGCGTGCACTTCGATCTGTACTTGTGCAACGTATTGAATCGTTTGAAATCCTCGTTATCAACGATGCAAGTAATGACGACACAGCTGCCATCGCAGAGAGACTTGGTATCAAAGAATTGCGATTGGTCAGTCTTCAGAAAAACCTTGGAGAATGCGGTGCAATGAATACTGGTCTTGGGCTGGCTTGTGGAAAATATATTGCATTTCTTGATGCAGATGACGAATGGCTACCAGGCAAGTTAATAAAGCAAATAGCTTTGCTAGAGACGAACCCAAACATGGTATTTGCAACCTGTGGTTGCCTGTTTGTAGATGCAATAGGTAACCCCCTCCGTGAGTTTGGCTTGCATCCACCAAGCAAGCCACAGGATATTTGGCGTGACCTTCTCGGAGCGTCTTGCGTCGCCAAGCCCTGTGTTGTTGCCCGAGCCGACGTAATCAAGGCGACAGACGGTTTCGATTTAGCCCTTCGCGTTGCAGGTGACCAGGACATGTGGATCAGACTCGCTTCGCAGGGTGAGGTCGGCTTTATCGAAGAGATTCTGGTGATAGTCCATGACACGCCTGGCAGCCTGACGAAAGTGCATGCCCAGCGCATTGCTGATTTCGTAATGCCGATGGTAAAGAACAGGATCTCACACCTTCAAGATCGCCTCAGTGCGGCCGAGATCAGACGCATACTCGGCATCCGATATTCTTTCATCGGTCGTAATCTCTATGATGCAGGGATGATAGTAACGGGGCTCAGGTATATAGCGCGCGGCATCGCGCAAGGCGACCGGGTAGGCGAGAATTTGTGGTATATGATCACGGCATCACCCCCTGCCCGATTCTTGAAAAATCTTTTTCGTCATGGCTCAAATTAAGGATATGCAATAGAAACTAACGAGAAGTACTTGTCACGCAAGGCTTGCACGGATCATCTGAATGCTGATAGATGCTGTCACGATCATTTCCACTATCGATTAAGAGGCAGTTTGACTTGTCATGACATCCCCTAAAGTCCTCCTGTACAGTGCTGAATCCCGGCTTCGCCCCCCATTGGTTTTGATGGATCGCTTGCGCACTACTCTTCGCAGGCGGTTACATTTTTATACCGATGCAGCGCATTTTCGCCATGGCGACCTGTCTCGTCTCGACTATCGAAATTATGAGGGGCGCGATACGATCAATATGGGTGATGTCGCGATTTATCAATCCGCCGCCGCACTCATCAAGCGTTTATTGCCAGCGGCCCGTATTCAGCCGATGAACTGGGGTGAACTGAAATCACATTCTTTGACAAAAACTGATCAAGAAAATACCACACTCGTTTTTAATGGCAGTGGATACTTTCATGTTGAACTCAATGGGCGACTGGCCTCCCGAATCAAGGAAGATTTTGACTGGTGGTTGCGTCACCCAGTCCCTGCGGTATTTTTCGGTGTCGGCCTGAACCGTCCCGGGAGCACTGATCTCAATGCACCGGTTGCCCTGCATCCGGATGATGCTGCGCTGGTCAGTCAATGGCTGGCATTGGCACAGGCGGTTTCTGTGCGCGATGCGTCAACACAAGCTGCCCTCGCTCCATGGACCACAAAACCTGTGCATTTGATTGGCGATCCAGCCCTGCACTTTTGTCATGCGCTGGGTATTACGCCCTCACGGGAAAAAGCTGCGTCAGCCAGAAAACCACCCCTCATCGGGATAAATTTTTCATTTCATGGCAAGATCTCAACACTTCTGTTGCGTAATAACCTGGAAGCCTATTGCGCGGTATTACTCAAGCTGCAAAAGAACACAGGCGCCGATTATCATTATTTCGTCCATTACGAAATTGAAAAGATCTTGCCAAAATTCCTCGCCCAACGCGGCGTAAAGATCAAAAAAGTCAGCGCTGGTGACGCGGCGAGTTTAGTGAATGGCTATGGTGAAATCGACCTGCATATCGGCGGTATGCTGCATTCCTGCATTCTCGCTACCAGCGCCGGCACCCCTTGCATTGGGCTGGCGTATGACATCAAGCACCAGGGCTTTTTTGACTTGATGGGCTTGTCGGAAAACTGTCTCTCGGCAGCCAGTTTCGACCCGGAAGCCTTGTATGCCCGCGCCATGGATCTGCTGGCCAACCCACAACCCGTGCGTGCGCACATCACCGCCCAGCGTCAAATGCTGGAAACAGAAACGCTGCATTTTTTGCAGGAACAATTCGCCCTATAACAACTCTTGGCACCATGACGAATCCAGTTGTCTCCGTCATCATCCCGGTACGTAATGAACGTGACTACATTCACGAAGCGTTGGCCAGCGTATGCAGCCAGTGTTTTGATGATCTGGAAGTGATTATCGTTGATGACGGCTCGGATGATTTTGACTATCAAACGCTCACGCAACTTGACCCGCGCATTCGCGTGCACCGGCAGGAAGCCAGCGGCGTTTCCAGCGCTCGCAATACCGGTATGCAACTCGCCCGTGGCGACTACTTTGCGTTTCTTGATGCGGATGATGTCTGGTTTCCGGGAAAAATTGCCGCACAGGTGCATCATTTTGAAAAACACCCGGAGGTCGGCTGCGTCTTTGGCCGCTTTATCAAATGGCCGCAGAGCGATGATGACCACTTTCCTGCGGCGCATACGTTGATGCAGGAGTGCAGCCAGATAACGGAAACCGACGCCAAGCGCTCCGGCTGGCTTTACTCCCGCTTGCTCAAAGGCTTGCTGGTAGGCATGAATACGGCCGTGATACGCCGCGAGGTATTCACGCTGTTGGGTGGCTTTGATGTTTCAATGCGCATCGGCGAGGACTATCTGTTCTGGCTCAAGATATCGCGCATCTACCCGATGCATGCGCTGGATGGCCCGGTAGCGCTGTATCGCATTCACAAAAACAGCGCAATGCGGCTTTTGGACCCGGAAAATCACCTCACCCACTTGCTGAAAATCGCGGTCAGCCGCTGGGGGCTGACCAACCCCGATGGTACCGGTTTGCCCTTGGATGAATTCAAAAAACGGCTGGCAAAGAGTGAGTTTACCCATGGTTACAATCATTTTTGGGAAGGTTCTCCGGCGGTGGCGCGGCGAGCGTTTTTTCGTGCGCTCAAAGGCGGAGCTTTGCCATTTCGATCAGCCGCCTACATTGCCCTCACCCCCTTTTGCCAAGCGCTGCGGGCGCTGAAAAATCATCAGCCGGCGTGAACCGTTGATGGCGCCGCAAACCATTTCAAGCATTGCCCGCCGTGCCCGGCTGGCTTCTGTTGCGCAAAGCTATGCCTGGTGGTTGGGCACCCGCTCGCATTGGGTGCGCTCAGCGCTCAAGTTATCCGGCTGGCGTTTATCGCGGCTGGGTTATCGTTTGCTTGGCCGCCCATCGGGCGCGCTCACCTGGCCGCTGGGCTTGGCTTTTTTATGCCTTAATGCTTCAAGCGATCAAGCCAAAAAAGAATGCGTGTGGATAGAAAAATGTTTTCAAGGCCTGATTGACTCACAAGGGCAATCAACCCTCGCTGGCGTGGCGATAGATCATGGCGGGCTGAGTTACGCCGCGCTGAGATTGTTCGAGTTGACTCAAAACACGCGTTATTTGGCTTACGCCCAAGCGCAAGGCCAGGCGTTTGCTTGTCTGCCAGG
>SCUZ01000078.1 GCA_004322535.1 Rugosibacter sp. | reverse complement strand
TGATAGCCATCACCGCAGACGTTCTCGACAGGCAGCTTCCAGTTGGTATGCAGCACGACCTTTTGCGTGGCACCAATCAACTCCGTGCCTTCGGGCATGGCATCCAGTGCAGTATCCAGATACCAGCGCATATCGCCCAGGTAATCTTCCAGCGAGGGGGCGTCTTTGTCAAAGCAGCCAAAAATCAGTCCGCGATATGAGGCGACATTGTCAACCGGTACCAAACGAAACTGGTCTTTGTCGATTTCGTTGAAATACACTTCGCGCTCCAGCGGCACAGTGGCCAGGCTGCCATCAATGCCAAACGCCCAGCCGTGGTAGTTGCAGGCAAAGGCGCGGGCATTGCCGCGATCTGCACGCACAAGCCGGTTGCCGCGATGCGTACAACTATTGAGAAAAGCCTTGATGGTACGATCTTCCTGGCGAATCACCAGCACATCGTCTTCACCCATGTAGGTGCGAAAAAAATCACCGGGGTTCGGAATCTGTGATTCGTGCGCCAGAAACAGCCAGCATCGACCAAAAATATGTTCCATCTCCTGCTCGTAAATCGCTTGATCAGAGTAAATCAGTCGCCGCTGCGCGCCTGATTTTTGGTCTATCAATCCATCCAGCTCATTCATGCCAGCTCCTTTTATATATCAAACTTATCAACTCGCATTGGTTCAGGGAATGAACCCCAGCTTGTCAAAAATGCGCTTGCCGCGACGGCCGGTGTGAATAATTTCACCGGTGATATGCGCTGCATCATCCGATGCTAAAAAGGTGATCACTCCCGCTTGTTGTTCTGCAGTAGACCATGGAGTAAGCAGTTCCTCATCCTTTAACAACATCATGAATTGCTCTTGCCACTGTTGATCCTGCGCAGTGACAGGTTTCACGTTACGTTGCGTCTTGCGCTCCGGTGCCGACGTGCCACCCGGGGCGATGCAATTCACGCGAATGCCAAAACCAGCGACTTCAACCGCCAGTGCGGTGGTCAATGCTTCCACCGCGCCTTTGGACGCCGAATACGGAATTCGATATTCACCTTCGACTGCGTTCGAGCTGACATTGACAATCGCGCCACCCGTTTCACGCATGACAGGAATAACGGCGCGTGCGCACCACATTGTGGGCCAGAATGAACGATCAACTTCCGTGCGAATTTCATCCTCGGTGTAATGCCAGAAGGGCTTCATCCAGATGGTGCCACCAACGTTATTGACCAGGATGTGAATCGCCCCAAAAGCCTGTTTCGCTTGTTGCATGGCTGCATCGGCCTGGGCATACACACTCAAGTCACCCACCGCAGCAATCGCCTCAATGCCTTCAGCCTTGAGCACTGCTACGGCTTCCGCTGCAGGCCCTGCTGAAAAGTCGGCGATGACGATACGGCACCCCTCCCGCCCCATGCGCTGCGCGGCAGCAAAGCCGATACCCTGCGCCGCTCCGGTAATAACCGCTACCTTGCCGGCAAAACGGCCTGCATTTTCATTACTGATGGTCACGTGCTCTCCTTGTGTTATTGATTGATTTTATTTTGTTATTGATTTTATTTATTAATTTTATTTTGTTATTGATTGATTTTATTTATTATCTGGTACCTCGTTTAGTAGTATCTCAAGCTGCGGCTGTTTTCAGCCTGCGACCCAAAAAACTAACGAAGTAGACTTCTTTGTACTCTATTCCCTTCTTGACTAATGGTCAATAATCGTCGGACTTAAATCGCCAAAAGTTCACACTCAGCAGGTAACTTCGCGGGTAAAAACATACACACCATGCCTCCCTCAGAGCCAGACTTCGCCATGTTGCAAGCCTTTGCCACCAGCCTGGGGATTGGCCTGCTCATCGGCCTCGAACGGGAGCGCCAACCCGACATCAAAGCGGGTGTGCGCACTTTTGCCCTGGTTTGCCTGCTGGGTTGTCTGGCCGCGCTGCTAACACAGACCACTGGCAATAGCTGGATTCTGGCGGCTGGATTCATCAGTGTGGCAGCCATGATGATTACAGCACTCGCCACGGATCCACTGGAGAACGGCGACCCTGGCACCACCTCGATAGTCGCATTGCTGGTGTGCTACGCATTAGGTGCCATTGTTTGGTACGGCCATACATCACTCGCCGTCATGCTGGGCATCATCACTACAGTACTACTGTATTTCAAACGCCAGTTACATGACATGACACAGCGCCTGACATCTACGGATATTTTGTCCATGTTGCAGTTTGGCGTGTTGTCGCTGGTAATCTTACCCCTCCTGCCCAACCAGGATTTTGGCCCTTACCTTGCCCTCAATCCACACCATATCTGGTGGATGGTAGTGCTCATTTCTGGCGTCTCACTGGCCGGATACACCGCGCTGCGTTTAGTCGGCACACGTCATGGTGCCATATTGCTGGGGATTTTTGGCGGGTTGGTTTCTTCCACTGCCACAACGATTATTTTCTCTCGCCATGCCCGCCAAAAAACAGCACTGGTGCCCGTTGCCGGGGTAATTGTGCTGCTAGCCTCACTGGTAGTGATGGTACGCATCGGTTTTGTGGCCGCTCTCATCGCACCACCCCTCATTGCCCCGCTGGCGCGCGTGCTGGGTAGCGGTCTCTTGCTGGGATTACTGGCGGCATTGTGGGTCTGGCAACAACACCGCAACGGCAACGAGGTGTTGCCGATGCCGGAAATCAACAACCCGACGGAAATCAAAACAGCTCTGACTTTTGGCACGCTCTATGCCCTGATCCTCGTGCTGTCTGCCTGGTTAAAGGATATTGCCGGCAACCAGGGCCTGTACCTGCTGGCCTTGATTTCCGGGTTAACCGATGTGGATGCCATCACGCTCTCGGCACTGCGCCTGTTTGGTGCGGCACAACTCAGCACAGATCAGGCAGTGACCACAATCACGTTGGCCTTGCTATCCAACCTGGTATTTAAAAGTGGGCTCATTGTGGTGCTGGGAGGCAGCGCACTGGCTCGCCGCACCTTGTTCGGCATGCTGGCCGTTGCCATCGGATTGATCATCAGCCTGTTGTCCATTGGTTGATGCCCGCATGATGCCCATTTAGTCACCACAGTCTTTTCTGCACTCGCAACGGCTGCCAGGCGGTGCGTATAATTCCGCGCTTTTCCGCTTCCTGTGCTGTCTGATGGTCTTCGCCTTGAATTCTCTGCTATCACTGCCTGCACAACCAAAACCCGGCCAACGTCTCGATTTGCCGTCATTTTCTGCATCGATCGATGCCCTCGCCATGGCCCAGCTTGCCCGCCCGGGGCATCTGCTGACGATTATCACGGCGAGCCCCCTGGAAGCACAACGGCTGGTTGAAGAAATTGCGTGGTTTGCACCGCAACTGCGCGCCCATCTTTTACCGGATTGGGAAACCCTGCCGTATGACCATTTTTCGCCGCACCAGGATTTAGTCTCGGAACGTCTGGCCACGTTGCATGCCGTCTCGCGCAACGAATGCGATGTACTCATTACCGCCGCATCCACCGCAATCTCGCGGCTGGCCCCGCCGTCGTTTTTAGCCGGACATACTTTTTTCATGAAAAAAGGCGAGCGGCTGGATATTGACAAACTCCGCGCCCAACTCACCCTGGCCGGCTACCAGCATGTCACGCAAGTGGTCGCGGCCGGCGAATACAGCGTGCGCGGCGGATTGATCGATCTGTTCCCGATGGGCACGCCGCTACCTTATCGCATCGAATTGTTCGATGATGAAATCGACACCTTGCGCAGCTTTGACGTTGATTCACAGCGCACCTTATACCCCGTCCCTGAAATTCGCCTGCTGCCCGCACGGGAATTTCCCGCAGGAGATGCTGGCCGCACCATCTTTCGCCAGCGCTTCCGCGAAAATTTTGAAGGCGATGCTTCGCGCATCAGCCTGTATAAAGATGTCTCGAACGGTATTTTGCCAGCGGGCATTGAATACTATCTACCGCTGTTTTTTGATGCCACGGCTACCTTGTTCGACTATCTGCCCGCCGAGGCGCAGCTGATTTTGCATGGTGATGTCGCCGGAGCCATTGCCGAATTCTGGATCGATACTGCCGGGCGCTACAAAATGCTGGGGGGTGACCGCAGTCGCCCGGTGTTACCCCCGCAACAGTTATTTTTACGCGACGAAGAATTTTTTATTGCGGCTAACGCCTGGCCGCAATGGGCGCTGAAAATAGAACAAAAAGTCGGCGCTGGTGATACGCCGCAAAGCCTTGAGTCCGTTTCTGGAAAGTACTCTCGGGATTCGGCGCCAAGTACAAGTCACGCGCTGCCACCACTCGCCGTTGAACGCAAAGCGGATGATCCCCTGGCTCGCGTGCGCCACTTTCTCACCAGCCATCCGCGCCGCGTGCTGCTGCTGGCTGAATCCCCGGGTCGCCGTGAAACCCTGCATGATTATCTATCCACACATCATTTAAACGTCACCCCATGCACTGACTTTGCCGAATTTTTATGCAGCGATCACCCCCTCATGTTGTGCGTGGGGCCATTATCGGGTGGCTTTTTGCTCGACGGCATTGCGCTCATCACCGAAAACGAACTGTATGCCGCCACAGCACGGCCACGCAGTCGTCGCAGCGAAACGCGACGCGCTAATCTGGAAGGCTGGCTGCGTGACTTATCCGAGCTCACCCTTGGCGACCCGGTGGTGCATGAGCAGCATGGCATCGGCCGTTATCTTGGCCTGGTACACATGGATTTAGGTGAGGGCAACACCGAGTTTTTGCATCTTGAATATGCCGACAGTGCCAAGCTGTATGTACCCGTTGCCCAATTGCATGTCATTACGCGCTACAGCGGAGCAGACCCGGAATCTGTCCACCTGCATACGCTAGGCTCGGGGCAATGGGAAAAAGCCAAGAAAAAGGCTGCCGAACAAGTGCGCGACACTGCGGTCGAGCTATTGCATCTCTATGCCCAGCGTGCCGCGCGCGAAGGGCATCGCTTTACCTTTGACGCACACGAGATGGAAAGCTTCGCCGATGGCTTCGGATTTGAAGAAACACCTGATCAGCTAACCGCTATTCAGGCGGTGATTAGCGATATGACATCGGGAAAACCGATGGATCGTCTGGTTTGTGGCGATGTCGGCTTTGGCAAAACCGAAGTTGCCCTACGCGCCGCGTTTGTTGCCGTAGCTGACGGCAAGCAAGTCGCTGTACTTTGCCCAACCACGCTCCTGGCCGAACAGCATTACCAAAATTTCGCAGACCGCTTTGCCAGTTTGCCCGTCAAGGTTGCTGAAATTTCCCGCTTCAAGAATGCCAAAGAGCAAGCCGAATCTGTTGAACTGGTGGCGCAAGGCAAGATTGATATTCTCATCGGCACCCATCGCCTGCTGCAAAAAGATGTCACCTTCGCCCGCCTCGGCCTCATCATCATTGATGAAGAGCATCGCTTTGGCGTGCGCCAAAAAGAATCGCTCAAGGCACTCCGTGCACAAGTGGATGTACTCACCCTGACCGCCACGCCCATTCCGCGCACGCTCGGCTTATCGCTCGATGGCCTGCGCGATTTTTCCGTGATCGCCACGCCACCGCAAAAACGCCTGGCGATTAAAACTTTTGTCAGCAGATGGTCCACCGGCCAGATACGCGAGGCTGCCCTACGTGAATTCAAACGCGGCGGCCAAGTGTACTTTTTGCACAATGAAGTTGACACCATTGAAAACATGCGCGACCGCTTGCAAACCCTGTTGCCTGAAGCACGTATTGTGATCGGCCACGGCCAGTTGCCCGAGCGAGAGCTCGAGCGCGTGATGCGTGAATTCACGCAGCAAAAACACAACCTGCTGTTGTGTTCGACCATCATTGAAACCGGCATCGACAACCCGCATGCCAACACCATCATCATCAATCGCGCCGATAAATTTGGCCTGGCGCAACTCCACCAACTGCGTGGTCGTGTAGGCCGCTCGCACCATCAGGCTTACGCCTACCTGCTCACGCACGAAGACGCCAAACCCAGCCCGCAGGCGCAACGTCGGCTGGATGCCATTCAAGCCATGGAAGAGCTCGGCTCGGGCTTTTTTCTCGCCATGCATGATCTGGAAATTCGCGGCGCGGGCGAAGTGCTGGGCGAAAACCAAAGCGGCGAGATTCACGAAATTGGTTTTGCGATGTACACCAACATGCTCAATGCC